>CAZTHR010000032.1:0-13741 GCA_964613265.1 uncultured Lentisphaeraceae bacterium
TCGCGTCTTGCGAACAGACACGGGAGATGGTATAATCTCATCTCCCGTTTTCATTGTCCGGTGATGTAATGGCAGCATAGGGGTTTTTGATACCCTTCGAATTGGTTCGAGTCCAATCCGGACAACCACATCAAGTGTGCGTTTACCGTCCTTGTGCGCGGACGGATGTCGGCGCGTCGAATGCGTGAATATGCGCTTCGCCGGCGAAAACAGATTCACCCGCCACGCAGAGAGTGCCGTCGGGCTGGACGCCTGTGCACAGGCCGGTCAGCGGTTCGCGGTCGGCGTCTGTGCGGAAGACGCTCACGTTTCTCCCTTTCAGGCAGTCGCGTGATGCGAAGCGGTCGTGCAAGGCGGCAAAGCCCTGTGTTCGCCAAATGGGCAGGAGACGATCAAGCGCGGACAGGATGCCGTGGAGAACGTCGTGTGGCGAACGATCTACACCATGCGCGGCGAGGCTTGTTGCCCGCGCGGCGAGCGCGGGGGGGAAGCGCGTCTGCCGCACGTTGACGCCGATGCCGACAATCACGGTGTCACCGGCGCGTTCGCACAGGATGCCGGCGATTTTACGGCCGTCCACCCAAACATCGTTCGGCCATTTCAGCGCGAGGGCGCAGCCGGCAAGGACGGGTTCAAGCGCGTCCGCCACGGCCAGCCCCGCGACGAGCGGCAGCGTGGCCGTGTGCAGGGGATCTAGTTCCGCCACGTCGAGGACGGCGGAGAACGTCAGATTCTCGCCGGCGGGCGATTGCCAGACGTGATCCAGGCGTCCGCGCCCCGCCGTCTGCAAGTCCGCCGTGAAGACGTGTCCCGCCGCCGCGCCGTGCGCGTCGGCGTTCGTAGAGGTCGTCACGGACTTGTGGTGGAACGTCCATGTCATGCGCGGAGAAAGTGGTTCGTCTGCAATTCGTGGGCAATTGTCGTTTCTTCGCCGTGGCCGGCCACGACGACGGTTTCGGGCGGCAGGGTGGCGAGACGTTTCAGCGACTGCCGTAGGACGGGCAGGCTGCCGCCGGGGAAGTCCGTGCGGCCACACGAACCCTTGAAAAGCGTGTCGCCCGAAAGGAGCAGATGTGCCGCTTCAAAGTGGAAACAGACGCCGCCGGGCGTATGGCCGGGCGTGGCGATGATTTTCGCCGTCAGGCCGCCGGCGGACAGTTCGCTACCGTTGGTCAGATCCGTCGCGAGCGTGGCGGGACGCGGCGTGGCCGAATAGTAGGGCGGCCAGGCGTTTTGTGGGTGGAACGCGAGGGTTTCGTCGCCTGGGCCGAGATGGACGGGGCAATTCGGCCAACGTACGAGCAACTTGGGCAGGGCGCCAATGTGGTCAAAGTGACCGTGGGTGAATGCAATGAGCGCGGGCGTCAGGTTGTTCGTTTCGCAGAACGCGATGATCGCCTCCGCGTCGGCGCCGGGATCGACGATCCATGCCGCCTTGTCCGTACCCCAGAGGATGACGCAGTTGGCCGCGATGGGGCCGACGGCCATGACGTGTTTGTCCATGTGCTTGTCTCCTGTTTCCAATACGGTCAGTCCTCGGCCGGGCAGTGGCGCAGCAGTTCGTCGAGGCGGTTGATTTTGAGCGTGCAGCGGGAATCCCGCAGGTGGCCGAACCCGAACGTGCAGAACGCCGTTTTGAGACCGGCGCGGTTGCCTGATTCCATATCCGTCCAGTTGTCGCCGACCATCCAGTCGTGGGATGACAGACGGTGGCCGCCCATTTGGTTGGCGGCCTGACGGAGCGGCAGGTCGCTTGGTTTCATTTCCGGGCAGTCCCCGCCACCGACGACGGCCGTGCCGAAGTAGCGCGAGAGGCCGAAATGGTCGAGGATTGCGCGCGTGGCGAAATTCGGCTTGTTCGTGTTGATGCCCATCTTCCAGCCACGGTCGTGAAGCTCGGCCAACGTCCGCTGGACGCCAGGGTAGAGCTGCGTGGTGTCCAACATATGGGCGCGGTACTGGTCTGTGTACATCGGCCAGATTTCGTCGAACTTGCCTGCGCATTCGGGAATCGCGTGTTCCAACAGATAACGTGCGCCGCAGCCCACGTAGGAGATGGCCTCATCCAACGGAATCGGCGCAAGACCGAGCGTCTGCCGCGTGAAGTTCACCGTGGCACCTAGATCCGCGCGCGAATCGATCAGCGTGCCGTCCATGTCGAAAAAGATCGCATTCATTATATTTGTTCCGTAGGGTGAACGGTCTTAAAACTTTGCCATATCGAAGGCGGTGGCCGGGCCGAGCGCACGGAGGTAGAGCATGAAGATCACGCGGTTGTCCGCACGGGACTTCGAGCCGTCGATGCGCGTGTAGGCCGTCTCGTGTTCAAACTGGACACGATAGCCGATGCAGTCCGTCAGATAGTCGAACCATGCGCCGACTTCGTCCACGTCGTTGTTGCGGCAATCGTAGCGCAGGTACGGCGCCCAGGCGAACCAGTCGCAGACCTGATGGCGGAAACCGAGCGAGAGAATGTTCGAGTACTCGTAGTTCCAACGGTCGTAGTTCGAGGGCAGATAGTCCCAGATGCGGTGGTCGCGGCCGATGTAACCGATTGTGTAGGCGAAATCTTGCGAGAGGCGATGGATGAAATGGATGTCCGCATAGGCGGCTTTCTCGTTCTGCGCATCGTACTCCGCGCGTGTCAACAGCGAGATGTCCTTTGTTGGGTTGAAGCGGATGCGCGTACCTGGCACCACCTGGTTGCGATGGCTGGTGCTGTAGTTGCCGTCCTCGTCGTTGTCCGGATAGCCGGCCAGATAGCCTTCCTTGAAGTAGTCGACCTGCTCGAAGGGAATGGCGGCGTAGATATCCAAATCCAACCACGTCCGCAGAATACCCTTGTCGTCCATCGTCTGGAAGGTATTGCGTACGCCCGGCCGGATGCCATGCCAGTTGTAAGGCAGGCCGCGCCCCTCGAAACCGAACTGGTCGAGCCAGTCGACGGAACGGTCGTAGTTGTCGAACACGTAGTAGCGTTTACCGCCACTCGACGAGAGATCGACCGTCTGGTAGGAATAGTCGAGGTACGGTTCGATCGTGTGGCGCACGGTGTCATCGAAGTACCAGGCCGTGCCGCGTGCGGCGAGCGTGAACCCGAACTCGGCGATGTTGCGGTAAAGTTGGTCGCCGGAGGCCTTGACGTAGCCGGACGCCTCGTCCCCGGAATCGCTCCAGTACGTGCCACGGTAGGAGACACGGGGGACGAATGAAAGGACGTCCCAGAACTTGAAGGGCATTGAGAAGCGGTGGTAGGTGTCCGCCCGGAACGCCTGATAGTCCGCGCCGCGGCCCGTTGTGCCGATGTAGGGCGTGTAGCGGAACATTTCGTCGTCCGATCCCGCGTACTCGGCGAAGTCGCGATTCAGGTAACCCGCGCGCGTCTGCGATTCGTAGTTGACGGGCAAGTCCCAGACCGGCTGCGGCATGAAGGAAATCCACCCTTCGGGCAGACGTGCCGTACCGCCGTAGAAGTCGTTGACGGGACCAGACACGGAGGCGCCGGCGGCCCATGCGAGTTCGCGGTGTTCGTACCACGCTTCATTCGCGGGAATCGATTCGTCGCGGAGGTTGCGCTGGTCGAAGTCGTTCATGTAGTGCGAGTCCGACAGATACGTCGCGTGGACGCGGAACATATCGCGCTCGGTGAAATTCGCGGCATGGTCGAGTTGCACCATGTAGCGGCGGCGGTCGACTTCGCTGCCCCAGTGGTTGTAGCGACGTTTCGAGGAGTACCAATGGTTCTCGTAATGGTCGTAGTCGTTGTCCCAGGCATTGTAGACTGAAATCTTGCCCTTGCCAAAATCCTTCAACCCCCAGCGAATCGTCTGCCCCAGCGCAAACCCGTTCTTCGTGCGGTAGTCCGCATACGTCGAGCCCCCGAGAGAGAAGGCATCAGGTTTGTTTTCATTGACGATATCGTAGACGTATCCGGAGAGGAAGTAGCCGCCCCAGCGCGACGTATAGCCGGGCATGAACCGCCATCCGTAGTCCGTGTTCAACGGGTAGTACCAGTAGGGCAGCCAGAAGACGGGAATGTCCTGATAGTAGAGCCAGGCGTTTCGGAACTGGACGGAACGCCCCTCTTCGTATTTCAATCCGCCGTCCTCGATGCCGCCGAAGGGCGACTTCGTGGAGAGATACCAATGGAGATGGTCAACCTCGTTCGAGCAGGAGGACATCAGCGTCTCGCCCGCCAGCGTCACCGTACCGTCCGCCGTCCGCTCAATGCGATCCGAGAAAAAGCGGTAGGGCATCGACACGGCCTTCACCTGTCCCGTCGCCAGCAGCTCACCCGTCTGCTTGTTGGCGGAAACGTAGGCGCCCGTGACTTTGAGGCCGGACGCTCCTGGCGCGACGACGCCTCGTGGATTTTCCCGATCGAAACGTTCGAGGTCTTCTTGAAGTTGCGCCTGGAGGGCGTTCGCGAACGTCGAGAGGCAAAGGGCGAAGAAAATCTTTCTCATCCGAATGTCCTGTCTTCTGGAATATGGTTTAAACGCTGGGCAGATTTCCGCCTGTTGAGTATAGCACTTGTCCCGACTCGGAATCAAGAATCTGGAAGCTCTCCGGATGGCGGTGCGGCTCGGCGCGGAAGCGCAGTTGCGTCGCATAGGCCTTTTGGATCGTCTTCAGAATCACCTCGTCTTCCGTGCTCAGGCGTTGCAACACGGCCGGCGCCACGAGGATCTTCGGCATGAACGGCCGTTTTTCAATTTCGGCCCGCCGCAGCAGTTCCACAAGCTTACGCTGGATTTCAATGGAGATGGCGAGCGGCGAACTGATGACGCCATGGCCGTTGCAGCAGGGGCATGTCGAGGAGAGTTTGGAGATGATCGACTTCTCCTCGCGCTGGCGCGACATTTCCAGCAGACCGAGCTTGGAGATGTCCTGCACGTTCGTCCGTGCGCGGTCGCGTTTGAGCGCTTCCTTGAGGGCTTTCTGGACTTGCCGCTGGTGTTTGCTGCTCTTCATGTCGATCAGATCGAGCACCACGAGCCCGCCGATGTTGCGGATGCGCAACTGGCGCGCAACTTCTTCGACGGCCTCCAGATTGACGGCGAGGATGGCCTGCTCCTGTAGGTTCTTGCCCTCGTTGACGGCCTCGGCCTTGTCCTTCAACTTGTGGTGGCCCGTATTCACGTCCACGGCCACCAGCGCCTCCGTCTCGTCGATCACCAGATAGCCGCCGGATTTGAGCGGCACCTGGCGACGGAACGCGGATTCGAGCTGGCGGGAAACGCCCGTGTGGTCGAAGATGTTGGCGGGGCCTTCGTAGCGGCGGAGTTTCTTTTGGGCGCGGCGGGAGATCTTCTTCGTCAGTTCGAGCATTTCTTCGTAGCTGTCCTTGTCGTCGATCATCACGCACTCGATGTCGTCCGTCAGCCAGTCGCGTACGACGCGCTCGACAAGTCCTGGTTCCTTGTGGATGCAACACGGCGCCATGCGGGTTTTCTGGTTGGCCTTGAGTTCCTCCCACTGTTGCAGCAGCTGACGCAAGTCGCGCGCGAACGCCTTGGGCTTGACGCCGATGCCCGCCGTCCGCGCGATGACGCCCACGTCGGGGGGCAGGGTCAGGCGGTCGAGGATCTTCCGCAGACGGTCGCGCTCGGCCTTGTCGGAAATCTTGCGCGAAATCCCGCGCACCGATTCGCCCGGCATCATCACGAGGTAGCGGCCCGGAATGGCGAGGTTCGCCGACACGCGGGGGCCTTTCGTGGAGATCGGGTCTTTCGTGATCATCACGCAGATCTCCGACCCTACGGGGAATTTCTGATGGATTTCCTCGTTCGTGAAACGCTTCGCGTTCGGCTTGCGCTTTTTCTTCTTGTTGTCGCCCCGCGTATCGTCCTCTTCATCCAGAAAGGCGTCGCTGTCCGGCGACATGTCCCAGTAGTGGAGAAAGGCGTTCTTTTTCAGACCGATGTTGACGAACGCCGCCTGCAGGTCGTCCTCCAGGTTTTCAATACGCCCCTTGAAGATGCAACCGACGAGCCGTTCCTCCTCCGGGATGTCCACCGTGTACTCCTCCAACCGGCCGTTCTCCATGAGGGCGACGCGCGTTTCGAGGTTTTCGACGTTGATAATGATTTCCTTCTTCGTTTTCTTCTTCAGGCCAATCTGGTTCAAAACCCAGTCGGCCGCTTTTTGCATTTTTTCTTTGACGGACATGGTGACTATTTTTCCTTTTTGATTTCGCTAAATTAGTTTTCCTCTCGGTGGACGGCCACGCTCTGGACGAGGCCGAGGCCGGCCAACGTCACGACCAGGAACGTCCGCCCCGCACTGATGAACGGCAGGGGGAGGCCCGTGATGGGCATGAGGCCGATCGACATCGCCACGTTGATGTAGACGTGGCAGAACACCAGCATGAGGACGCCGAGCGTGAGCAGACGCCCCCGGTCGTCGTTCGCCCGAAACGCAATCCGGACACCCGGCAGTAGCAGCCCTAGAAAGAGCAGCAACATTCCCAACGCGCCCATGAAACCGGATTCCTCGGCCAGCACGGCGAAGATGAAGTCGTTCATCGCCACCGTCGGCGGTAGATAGCCGAGCAATTTCATCGAACCTTTCCGGAGACCTTTGCCCCACACGGAGCCGGACCCGATGGAAATCTCCGCCTGCCGCAGATTGTAGCCCGCGTCATGAATGTCGCGTTCCGGAAAGAGGAAGACGCGCAAGCGTTCGATCTGGTGTTCCTTCAACGGCAGATGGCGATAGATTTGATCGCGCTGTTCGGGGAGGGGTTTGTTCTCTGCCACGTAGACCGTGCCAAGGACGAGACCGGCGGCGAGAAGGCCCGCGAGCAGCAGCGTGACGAGACCTTTCGTCCAGACCCGCGCCGCGAGCAGCATCGTCAGTACGGCCGGCGTCAGCACGAGGGCCGTACCCAGATCCGGCTCGGCGAGGATGAGCAGGGCTGGCCCGCCGAGAATCGCCAGGCCGATTGCGAACCATTTGAAGGTTTCGCGTCCGGCGCGTCCGAACACGTGCGCGGTGAACATGATGACCGCGAGTTTCGCGAATTCGCTTGGCTGGAACGACCACAACCAGCGCTTGCCGCCGTAGCGGTTGACGCCGATGAAGAGCACGAGCACGAGCATTGCGCAGGCGAGGGCAAAACAGGGCGTCGCCACCCAGTCGAGCAGTTTACGGTAGTCGACGAGCGCGAAGCAGAAGTGGAGGGCGACGCCGACGCCGGCCGTGGCGAGCTGGACTTTCCAAAGGGTCTGGAGCTTGGCGGCGGCACGGGCGCTGCCGGCCGACCAGATGAACGCCGCGCCGATCAGAATCAACGCCGCCATGCAGGCGAAGAGAAGCCAGTCCATCTTCTTCAGTTTAGCCAGAAGCACGTCCATGTCAGTCCCTCCTTTCCAGCGCGTTGGGGTCGGTAAGGCGCAGGGTTGTCGTTTCCACCTCGCCGAACAGATGCGCGAGGATGGCGTGGATGCGCGGCGCCACGGTGCTGCCGCCCGATTCGCCGCGTTCGACGATCATCGCCACGGCGACGGTCGGTTGCTCGTAGGGCGCGAATGCGATCACCCACGTGTTCTTCCGTTTCGTCGCGCCACGGCCGAGTTCGGCCGTGCCCGTTTTGCCCGCGCACGTTGCGCCCAGGCGGAACCGCCGCCAGCGGACGCTGTTGGGCGCGACGCGCTCGCGGCGTTCGAGGATGCGCCGTCCCGTACCCGTTTCCGCCACGTCCTTCATGCCAAGGCGCACGAGTTCCAAATCCTTCGCGCTGAACGGAACACGCCGTACGGGCTGCGGCGGCGCCGCACCGTCGGGCCGGTGGAGGAACGGTCGGAACACCTTGCCGCCGTTTGCGAGCGCGGCCGTCGCCACGGCCATCTGAAGGGGCGTGACGAGGAGCATTCCCTGTCCGATCGCCATTTGGCAAATGTCGCCGGGATACCACGGCTCGTTGTAGTGCCGCCGCTTCCATTCATCCGTCGGCACCACGCCGGGCGTCTCCCCGCCGAGGTCGATGCGCGTGGATTCGCCGAGACCGAATGCGTGTGCCGCTTGGACGATCGCATTCGTGCCGATTGCCGCGCCGAGATTGCAGAAGAACGTGTTGCAACTCTGTTCCAACGCCTTGCGGAGGGCCAGCGAGCCGTGACCGTAGCGATCCCAGCAGTGGAGGCGCAGATTGCCCAGGCGGTACACGCCCAGACAGTCGTATTCGTCTTCCGCCATCCAGCCGGACGCCAGCGCGGCAAGCGCCGTGATGGGTTTGAACGTCGATCCCGGCGCGTAGGCTTCGCTGATCGCTCGGTTCTGCCCGCATTTCGCGGGCGCATTCGTCAACGTCGCGAACGTCTCCAGCGTCAGACGCGGCACGCAGTCGTTCGGGTTGAACGTGGGCGAACTGGCCATTGCCAGCACCGCGCCATCCCGCGCGTCCAGGACCACGCAGGCGCCCGTGACATCGCGCAGTTCCTTCTCCACGACGTTCTGCAAGTCGATGTCCAGCGTCAACGCCAGGTCAAGGCCCGGTTCGGGACGGACGACCCACCGCGTCTGTTCGCCGAGTTCGTCGGTCTGCGCTTTTTTCGGACGAAAGCCACGTGCGTCCACGGTCACCCGCAATTCGCCGCTCACGCCCGTCAGGTAGTTGTTGTAGGCGAGTTCCACGCCGCTGCGGCCCTTCATCTCCGGCTCAAAGAAATGGACGGGATCGTTCGGGTCGCATTCAGGACTTCCGCGCCCCGTGAAGCCCAGCACGTGCGCGGCAAGCGAACCGTAGGGATACGTCCGTTCCGCCGTCGTGACGACCGCGAATCCCGGAAACTCGTCCGCACGTTCGCAGAACTTCGCGAACGCCGCGTCGTCGAGTTCGGAGTAGATTGTGAGCGGCATGGCGCTCGAACGGCGGACGTGGCGGACGATGGCCTCCCGCGTCACCGTGCGTTCCAGCCCCATCATCCCGGCGAGACGTCCGATGGCCGCGTCGACCGCCTCGATCGTCTGCCCGATTTTCTCGCGCTGAAACTCTTCGAGATGGCAACGGATGACATGGCTCGGCCGACAGTCCGCCAACACGCGCCCTTTCGCGTCGAGAATGCGGCCGCGCAACCCCGGCACACGCACTTTGCGCGTGGCCTGGAGCGTCTGGTCTTCCCGGAACTGCGCGGCATCACTGACTTGAAGGCGGAACAGACGGACGCCCAGGATGAAGAAACCGAAGACGAACAGGGCGCCGAGCGCCGGCGGGAACCAAGGCGAGGTTTTCATGCCGCACCTCCTTCGTCGGGGAGGCCGTGGTAGCCCGTGCCCGTCCGCAACGTGGGTAAGAAGGCGAAGAGCAGGGCACCGGCCGGCGCGGCGGGAAGGGCGCTCGCGAAAAAGCGGATGACGGGCGCGGGCGTGGTGCCGACCACGTCCCACACGACCATCCACAGTTCGTGGACGGGGGCGGCGACGATACCGGCGGCGAGGCCCAGAAGTGGGGCGGGGAGATCCGCCACCGCCCGCCGCATGAATCGCGCCGCGCCGCCGGCCAACAACATGAACGCGATGCTGCATCCCGTCGGGAAGCCGCTGAGCGCGTCCTCGAACGCGCCCGCGAGGAGGGCGGTGGGAATCCAGCGCGGCAGAACGAACGGCTCCGCTTGGCGGCGGGCGCGGCGCGGTTCGGTAAACGCGGTCTGAAGGACGAGCAAGAGAAGGAGCGGGGCTTTGGCTCCGCCGAAGGACGGCAGCATATCCTGAATTGCGGCCGCGAAGACGACGGTCAGCAGGATGAAGACGCTCTGGACGAGGTTAGTTTTCACGGCGGATGAACACTTCCCTGAGAGCCGGGAAATCGACCGCCGGCAAGACGGCCGCCTCCCATTCCAGTCGCGTTTCGTCCGCACGGGGTTCGCCAGTCAAAGTTCCAACAGAAAGTCCGGGCGGGTAGACCCCGCCGAGGCCGCTGGTGACGATGCGGGCGCCTTCGGGAATGTCGAGATCCCGTTTGAGATGGCGCAGACGATAGTTGTTGACGAGATAAAGGAACGAACAGCCCGCTTCGGGGCGGGGGACGAACGTGCCGCCGCCGTTGAGGATGCCGAGCACGGGGCCGATCGGCGAATCGTCGAGGACGATTTGGCAGGCGACGCGCAGGGCTGGATCGGTCAGCAATTGGACGGTGGCCGTGCGCGGCGTCACGTCGATGACGCGCCCAACAAGTCCGGCCGGAACCGCCACGACGGCATTCGTCGTCACGCCGTCCAGCGAACCGCCTTTGACGCGCAGACGGTTGCGGAGGCCAACGGGGCCTTCGCGGCTGAGAACGGGTGCATAGATCCACGTGTCGAGCGACACTGGATTCGGGGTGTCCAGACGCAACAGCCGGTGCAGTTCATCGACACGGGCGGCCAACGCCTCCACGTCGCCTTTTTTCATCTTGAGCGCTTCGAGCTCCGCCCGCAACCGCGCGTTCTCGGCGGCCACGCGCCCACTGCGGAAGAACCCCGTTAGCGGCAACGCAACATGACGCTGAAACCAGGACACACCATTTTCAACGGGATAGACAGTCTCGGTGACGACGCTACGGCCGCACCAGAACCACAAAACGAACACGAGGACGATCGCGACGATGTAGAATGTGCTGGTTTTCTTCCTCAATCTGTCCTTCTCCGGCTACTGCCGTGAAGGATTGCAAGAGCCATCCGATCAAGTCCTCTTGTTCCGCGCGAGGAAATCGAGTTCGCTCATCACCTGTCCCGCCCCTTCGGCCACGGCCGAGAGGGGATCGTCCGCCAACGTCACGGGCAGACCCGTCTCTTGGGAAATCAGCTTGTCCAGACCGCGGAGCATGGACGTGCCGCCGGACAGGACGATGCCGCAGTGAACCAAGTCGGCTGCCAATTCCGGCTCGCAGTTGCCCAGCGTTTCGCGCACGGCCTCCACGATTTTTGAAACAGGGTCGGTGAGTGCGTCTCGGATTTCCTCAGACCTGATTTGAATTGTCTTCGGCAATCCCGACACGATGTCGCGCCCGCGCACTTCCATGCTCAGCTCCTCGCCGAGGGGGAAGGCGGACCCGATTTGTACTTTGATGTCTTCCGCCGTGCGTTCGCCGACGAGCAGATTGTACACGCGCTGCATATGCGCCATGATCTGCCGGTCCATCGCGTCGCCCGCCGAACGGACGCTCCGCGAATGGACGATGCCGGCCAGCGAGATAATCGCCACCTCGCACGTACCGCCGCCGATGTCCACGATCATGCTGCCCGCCGGCTCGGAAACCGGCAGTCCCACCCCGATCGCCGCCGCCATCGGCTCCTCGACCAGGTACACTTCACCAACGCCCGCCGCCCGCGCCGCGTCTTCAACCGCGCGTTTCTCGACCTCCGTGATGTCGCCCGGAACGGCGATCACCACGCGGGGTTTGCAGTATTTGCTGAGAAAACGTTTCGGGCAGACCTTGTTGATGAAGTAGCTCAACATGGCTTCTGTGATGTCGAAATCAGCGATGACGCCGGATTTCATCGGGCGGATGGCCGTGATGTTCATCGGCGTACGCCCCAACATGCGCTTGGCTTCGTCGCCAACCGCCAACACACGCTTGGAACCTTCCTCGATCGCCACCACCGACGGCTCGTTCAGCACGATGCCGCGGTCTTTCACGTACACCAACGAGTTCGCGGTGCCGAGATCGATCCCGATGTCGGTTGAGAAAAGGCTCTTAAGTTTGGAAAACATGGCTCTATTATAGACGAATTGAGCGCAAGACGCAATACCCCCGCCGTTGAATTATTTCGGCGGTCCGAAAGTATTTTTCTTGCAGGGCCTTAAGACCCGACGCCGTTTTCACGACGGTCAGACAAATCCCGCCGGGCTTCAAGGCCCGATAGGCCGTTTCCAGGAAGACTTCGGCAATGCGGTATTCGCTGTAGTAGGGCGGATTGCCCACGAACAAGTCGAACTCGCCCACGCGCCCGCGCGGGAGGCCGTCGTCCGACAGGATGAACTCCGCGTCGATGCCCGCCCGCTGCGCATTGATCCGCGCCGCCTCGATCGCCCGCGCCTGCGAATCGATGAGCGTGAGGCGGGTATCCGGGTGGCCACCGTGGCGAAAGGCGTCCGTCACGAGCAACCCCACAAGGCCGCAGCCACAGCCCATGTCGAGGATACGGTAGTCGGTTGTGTCGGCCGGGACGTCCGCGCATTCGAGCGCGGCGACTTCCGCGAGGGACACGCCGCCGTCGTCGGGGCGCCGGTGGCAGAAGCATCCCGGCAAACTTGTGAACGTGAGCGGATCGCGACCGGGGACGGCCGCCGTCCAGTCGGACGCGAACGAGCGCGTTTTTACGGGCGCGGAGTATTTCACGGCGCGAAAGAGGATGGCGCGTTTGCCGCGTTTCACCACGTGGACGGTTGGCCAGACGAGTTTCATCGTCTTGAGCGCGGCATCGAGATCGCCCTCGAATGCCGCGAAGAGCGTACCGCCGTCGGCAAGGCTCTGGTGGATGTCCTGCAACTGGTCGAGTACGAGTTCCGCCGGCATCGAGCGCGGCGTCGTCATGAAGAACGCCACGTTGTAGGGGCCGCCGACGTAGGGGGTGCATTTGACGATGCCCTCGACTTTCCCCTTGCGTTCGCCTTCGTCGATCAGGCGGTTCGCGATCGCCTTCGCGTGGTGGATGTCGAACGCATGGGCGGTGAGAAAGAGGTTCGTCTTTTTGATAAGTTCCAGCGTGAGCCAGCCACTGCGGTTGCCCGCCACGAGAGCCGTGCCTTCTGTTGGGAACTTCGCCAGGCCGTCGTTCACGAGGCTCAGGAGCGCCCGTTCGGCGTACGTGATGCGTGGGGAGCGCGGGGCTTTCGCCGCGTGCTTGTCGGGAAATCGGTTTGTCCGCATGTACATGGTCGTTTTCTCTGTCGATTCTTTGCCTGATGAATGTTTCGATTGGGCGAGTGAATGGAGGCTGTGCGGGAATCCAGACGGTTCACGCCGGGTGTTCGGGCGCGGCGGATGTTGCACGGCCGAATACGTCTTGCACGGCGACGACCTCCGCGCCCAGCCCGCTGGCCAGTTTTCGAAAATCCTTGTCGTCCGTCACCACGCGCACAACGCCGCCCGTCGCGCCCACGAGACGGCGCATCCGCAGGTAGTCGCACACGAGACGGTCGGCACGGTGGTCACCCGTGCCACCCGTCCAGCTGACACGCAGACGGCCCTCTTGGACGCCATTGATGCGCGGCCCGTCGAAGACGATCCACGCGCGGTCGGTGGGATGGCTGTCCAACCACGCGCGGACGCGACGGCGCAGGCCGTCTTCCTTCGCGGCCAGCGCGTCGCGTCGGGCGCCGGGCGTACGGATGCCGGACGCGCCCAGCAGGACGTTCCACCCGTCGACGATCAACAGCGTTGCGTCGGCAGCGAGCGAATCGGCGTCGCGCGCGGCGGCCAATGCGAGCGCAAAATGCGCATCCAGGGAATCCCGCGCCGCGCACGCGCGCGCGAGTTCTTCCTTCAAACGCGCCACGTCCGCTTTGAGTTCACGCACGTGCGCCACGCGTGAATCCCGAATGATTTGATTGCTCGTCACAGGACCTTAGTATACCATAAAGAACTCGGCGGACATCGCGACGTCGTTTTTACCGGGGCTTCCCGTTGACGCGAATCGGTCGAGCGTGGTAGAATGGCGGACATGGCGAAGACACTCAAAATCCCCTACGGCATCAAGGACTTCAGGCGCATCCGCGAGGAGGGCTACTACTACGTCGACAAGACGGCCTACATCCG
>CAZTHR010000033.1:0-1786 GCA_964613265.1 uncultured Lentisphaeraceae bacterium
CCGCCCATGGGCAACACGGAGGTCTGGTGGCCGAAAATCCCTGCCCACGACCGTGAAGGTTGGCACAATGACCCCACGTACGACAACCGCCACGAAATCGTGGGCATCAAGGAATACAATCCCGAGAAGCCGGCCCTGAATGACAGTGCCGTCAAGAAGACCTACTCGAAAAACAAGCTGCGCACCGTGTTTGCCAACGTTGCGGGCGACAGGTACATGACCGGCATCTGCTACAGGTTTCTCGGCGTCTTCAAGCTCAATGTCGATCGCTCGCTGGAGCATCCGAGGGCTTGTTACTGGAACCGTGTCGCCGCCCGGATCGACTGGGACGGCAAGGAGTGGACGATCGTGTTCGACGAGCCGGTGGTGGACGGCACGGGTAAATAAGGCGTGGATACGAGGAACGAGTTTTTAGGAGTCGTCGCCATCCGATGGGGCGCAAGAAAGGCAAAATCATGAAAAGAGGCTTGTTTGTCATGGGGTGTCTGTTGTCGCTCTGCCTGATGGCGGTGCCGTCCATTGTCGGTGTCACGGCCCGGCAACGGTATCCGTGGAACGGGAAGGTGGACATCGCGTTCGAAGTCGTCGGCGATCCGACGGTGAACGTGCCAGATGGGAAGGTCACGGAGCTGTCGGTGAAACTGACGGATCGAGCGACGGGTCGAACGTACACGACTGCAACCCTGACGGGCGATACGGCGCCGACGGAAGGCGCACATCGCCATCTTTGACGCGGGGATTGGCTGCGTGGTGAGGACGAAGGTTGTTTGACAACAATTTGAAAGGGCCAAAACGATGACAACGAAACTGATGATAGGCCTGGTAGGGTGGTTGCGGCGTGGTCGGCCGGCGCGCGCGTGATTTGCGAGGCGGTGTCGCCGACGACATTCGTCGATTCACGGCGTGGCGTCCGCTACGTGGCAGGCACGAACCTCGTGCAGACGCTGAACTGGAATTCGGCGTGGGTTGGTGGTGACGCCTCCGCTGAGGCCGTGATAACCGCCGATGGTGGCGTGGAACTTGCTCGGGGCACAGGCGCGGGGACGTATGTTTGGACGAACACGACGTATGGTACGCAAACGTTCACCCACACGACCTACATCGGCGGCGTCGCCCAGCCGGAGGTCTACACGGCTGCTTTCTGCACGATTGACGTGACGGGTATGGGGATTCCTGGCCTTCAGCGGACGACGCTCACGGGGAAGGCCTGCGATACCGGTCTCGCGCGGATGGGCGTGGAACCCATTGTGACGTGCGACGGCGAGGGGATGTACGATGCGACCATCGGACAGAAGACGACGTATGCCTATACGGGCTATATGTTCTTCCGCGCGGGCGAGACCTACACGTTCCGCGCTTTCTTCGACGGCTTCGCATGGGTGACGATGGACGAGACGAGCGTCGTCGTGCGCAACGCGGCGAAATGCAAGGAGGGGATGGGGGCGATCTCGTTCGCCGAAGCGGGATGGCGCAAGGTCGATTTCCGTGTCGCGAACAACGGCGGGGCGGAGGGCCTCGCATCGCGTTTCCGCTACATTTCCGGCACGGCGGTCGACCTTTCGCCGTATCTGGACGACGCCACGCGGGACGAGGCGGACCTGACGGTCGCGCTCGGCCCCCATGCGTTCATCAAGGTCAAACTGGAATCGAGACAAGTGAAAGAAGGAGAAGAGGAATGAAGAGACTGGTATCCATGTTCGCAGCCGGCGTCTGCGCGTTCGGCGCGTGGGGGGGGGGGGGCGGACGCTCGACGTCGGGTCCGGCGCGTCGCGCGCGACGGTCGATC
>CAZTHR010000033.1:1886-13584 GCA_964613265.1 uncultured Lentisphaeraceae bacterium
GCGGATGGGGGCGGCCGTGGGAGGGCGGCCGCCGCAAGGTCAAATTGCAAGCCCTCAAACGCGAAGAGGTTTGCTATAATCTCGGTGGACGTTTGTCCGAAAAATTTGAAACTGAAATTGATTGGAAACAACATCTGCCATGTACATCACGTGTCTCGACCTTGAAGGTGTCCTCGTTCCTGAAATCTGGATTGCGTTTGCCGAAAAAACGGGCATCCCCGAATTCCGCCGCACGACCCGCGACGAACCGGACTACGACAAGTTGATGCGCTATCGCCTGGACTTGCTGAAGCAGCATGGTCTCGGCTTCCGGGAAATCGAGTCCGTCATCGCGACAATCGAGCCGCTGGACGGGGCGAAGGCGTTTCTCGACGCCCTGCGCGAAAAGATGCAGGTGCTGATTGTGTCCGACACGTTCGACCTCTTCGGTCGTCCGCTCATGAAGAAGCTCGGCTGGCCGTCGCTCTTCTGCAATACGCTCCAGGTGGCGCCGTCGGGCGAAGTGACGGGCTATCAGATGCGCTGCCCCAAGTCCAAGCTCACGACGGTACAGGCGCTCCAGAGCTGCGGATTCGAGACGATCGCGTCCGGCGACAGCTTCAACGACCTCGCGATGATCCGCGCCTCGAAGGCGGGCTTTCTCTTCCGCGCCCCCGAATCGATCAAGCGGGACAATCCCGACCTGCCGGCGTTCGAGGCGTACGACGACCTCAAGCGGGCGGTGTTCGCGGCGGCGGGCATTGCCGAGTAAGTGGCGCGGGGTTTGCGCCGTCGTTGTCTGTCAAATCAGTCTGTCAACATTCATTCAATCGGAAAGGGTCTCATATGAACCAAGCGGAAAAAGAGCGTCTGGCGAAGCTGGGCACGAAGTTCACGGCGAAAGGGTACATCAAGAAGGAAATCGAGGCGATCCGTCAGCAGGTGGGCGACAAGAAAGTCCTGTTGGCCATGTCGGGCGGCGTCGATTCGTCCGTCTGCGCGGTGCTGCTGCACCAGGCGATCGGCAAGCAGCTCACCTGCGTGTTCGTGGATCACGGCTGTATGCGCAAGAACGAGGCCAAGGAGGTCAAGAAGGTCTTCAAGGGCCAGTTCGGCATCAACTTGATCCAGATCGACGCGGAGGCGCGGTTCCTTGAAAAGGCCAAGGGCATCACGGATCCGGAACTCAAGCGCAAGTGCATTGGCGCGGAGTTCATTCGCGTGTTCGAGGAAGAGGCGAAAAAGCTCGGACGGATCGAGTTCCTCGGCCAGGGCACGATCTATCCCGACATCATCGAATCCGGCGTGGGCGGGCACAAGGCCGTCAAGGCGCACCACAACGTGGGCGGTCTGCCGAAGGACATCGGGTTCGAGGGGCTGGTCGAGCCGGTGAAGTACCTCTACAAGGACGAAGTCCGCAAGGTCGGCCGTGCGCTCGGCATTCCGGATTTCATGGTCGACCGCCAGCCGTTCCCGGGGCCGGGGCTTGCCGTGCGCTGTCTGGGCGAACTCACGAAGGAGAAGCTCGACATCCTGCGCGAGGCGGATTTCATCTTCCGCGACGAGATGGCCAAGGCCAAGCTCGACAGGAAGGCGCAGCAGTTCTTCGCGGTCAACACGAACGTCAAGAGCGTGGGCGTGAAGAACGGTGCGCGTACGTTCGGTTACGTGATCGCCATTCGCGCGGTCTCCACCAGCCAGTTCGTCAAGGCCGGCATCGTGGAGTTGCCGTTCAAGTTTGTCACGGCCGTGGCGGAGAAGATTGCCACGAAGGTGAAGGGCGTCAATCGCGTGGTGTGGGACATCACGCCGAAGCCGCCGGCCACGATCGAATGGGAATGATTCAGCGGAGGAACGGTCGATGAAACGGGTTCTCGTTGGCGCGTGTGCGGCGTGTGCGGTCTGGAGTGCCGCCGTCGCGGCGGAAAAGTTAAATCCCTACGGCATTTGCGCACACGTCACGCGTGGCGAGGACACGGTTCGGACGGCCGAACTCCTGCGTCCGGCCGGACTGGGCTGGGCGCGGAGCGACTTCGACTGGCGGACGATCGAGAAGAAGCCGGGCGTCTGGGACTTCTCGCCTTTCGACAAAGTCATTGCCAATCTTGAGGCGCGGGGTGTCCAGTTGTTGCCCATTCTCGGCTATTCCGTTCCGTGGGCGCATCCCGCCCATGAGCATCTGGACGCCTGGGGTGAATACGTGCGCCAGTGCGTGACGCGCTACGGCAAGCGGCTTCCCGTCGTCGAAGTCTGGAACGAGGAGAACATCGATCCGTTCTGGCAGAATCCGAATCCGACGAACTACCTGTCCCTGCTGCGGCGGACGTACGAGGTCGTGAAGCGCGTCGATCCGTCGATCAAGGTGGGGTTCGGCGGTACGGCCGGCGTCCCGTTCGATTTCATCGAGGAGGTCTATCGTCTCGGCGGCGCGAAGTACTTCGACATCATGATGATCCATCCGTACTCGCATCCGCGTGCGCCGGAAGGGGTGATGGACGCGCAGATCGAGAAGCTGCGCGACATGATGGCGCATTACGGCGATGCGGACAAGCCGATGTGGATCACGGAAGTCGGCTGGCCGACGCATACCGTGCGCATCCCCGACATCGACGTTCTGCAAAAGGGCCTGAAGGCGGTCGATCCCGCGAAGGTGTCCTGGCGCGCGATCTACGTGCCGGCGCGGAAGATCGAGGACGGCGAGGCGCACTTCGAGGCCTTGAAGGCCGCCGCGCCCGACTTCCTGAAAGTCGAAGTCTGCGAGGCCGATGCCGTGGCTGCGCGTCTGGCGCGGGGCGACGTGGACGTCGTGGTGTATCCGTTCAGTGAGGACTACGCGCTTGATTCCGTCCCGGCCGTACATGCGTTCGTGAAACGCGGCGGCGTACTCGTCGATTTCGGCGGGATGCCGTTGTGGACGGCCACGCGCGCGAATGCCGACGGCGTCATGGACGTCGTGAACGGTGCACCCACGTGGCAGGATCGCCAGCGCTTCCGCATCGGCGAGACGGCGTGGTGGATGGACAAGCGCTACCCCGAGAAGATGCCCGTCCATCCGACGGCTGCCGCCGAAGGTGCGAAACCGCCGCCGAAGGGATTCATCGCCATGCGTTTCTTCACGGATCGCTTTTTGAAGCCGGGTGACAAGATGATTCCGCTCCTGTCCGCGCCGACGAACGGGATCGACGCCGTGGCCGCCTGCGTCTACAAGTTCGGCAGCGATATGAAGGGCAGTGTGATCGTGAGCGGTCTCATGTCCGGCTCGCACGGCACGAGCGACGAGGCGCGTCAGGCGAAGATGGTCGCCCGCGCGCTCGGCATTTCGTTTGCCGAAAAGGTCGAGGCGTTTCTTCTCTACAATCTGCGCTGTTCCGAGAACGATCCCTACGACCCCGAATCGTTCTTCGGCATCGTCCGCGCGAAGTTCATGCCGAAACCCGGCTATGGCGCGTACATGGCGTTTGTCGACCGGCGGCCCGTCGGGTCTGTGCAGAAGGATCTCGTCTGGCATTCCGCCGACCGGACGACGTTCTTTCCGCAGTGGAAGCGTCCGGACGGCCGCGACGCCGGCATGATCTGGCGGACGGGCGCGGCGCGGACGCTTCACCTCGTCTTCGCTTCTCCGAACGTCTCGTTCATGGACGTGAACGGACATATCATCCATCCGACGCGCAACGGCGACGGCTACGACGTGCGCGTGGGCGATGCGCCGATCTACTTCTTCAGCGGCGAGTTGAAGGTCGATTCGTTCCGCACCCTCGTTGTGCCGGCTGTCGCGGGCGAAACGGCCGCCGCCTACCTCGAAAAAATCCGCGGCCGGGCGCTGAGCGCCCGCGCGTTCGATGCGGGCGTCACGGTGACGGCGGGCGGGTCGGATGCGTTGGCAAAGGATTTCGTCGCGCTGGGCGAGGCGGAGGAAATCGACGCCTGGCGCGTGGCGGATCCGACGCCCGCGCGCGTGAAGGAATTGCGGGCGGTGTTCGACAACGCCGGCGGCAAGGCCGTGCGGCTGGTCGACGCGCACGGGAAATGTCTGGACGCCCCGCCGCCGCGTCCGGCGAAGGACGCCGCGCTTCTGACGGGGACGTTGCCGTCGCCGCTCCATGTGGCGGGGTCGGGGCGGATCTGTATCTTGAATCCCGACGGGAAGGTGGCCTGGGAGCGTCGGGGCTGCGGCAACGTCCACCGCGTCCAGCGCGTGGGCGATTACGTGTACTACTCAAATGGCGGCGTCTACCGTTGCCGCCTCCCCTCGACGAAGGCGGAGGTCGTCTATCTTCCGTCGAACAATGCGGGCGGCGGTGCGCTGGGCTTCCACGTCGCCCCCGACGGGAACGTCGTCGTTGCGGTCAATTCGACGGATGAAATCGTGGAACTTGACGCGGCCACGCGGCGCGAGGTCGTGCGGTTCAAGGTGGATGCCAAGGACGCGAAGGGCGTCGTGCCGGGGCGGCATACGCATCTGCGGATGGTGCGCAAAACAGCGGCGGGAACGTATCTCGTCGCCTGCATGGGAGCGAAGCGCGTGCGCGAATACGACCGTGCGGGCAAGCTCGTCTGGGAACAGGACGTCGCCGCGCCGGCGTTCGACGTCGCGCGCCGGGCGAATGGCAACACGCTCGTCTCGCACGTCACGGGCGTGACGGAGTTCGCGCCGGACCACACGGCCGTCTGGTCGTTCACGTCCGCCGATCTGCCCGGCCTGAACGCGGCGAATTTCTGCGGCATTCAGGAGCTGTCGAACGGCAATCTCGTGGTCGGCACGTGGGCGAACGGCGCGTCAGACGGTTCGCGGACGACGGCGTTTGAAATCACGCGGGACAAGAAGGTCGTGTGGCGCTGGGCGTCGCCCGACGACAGCAACATGATGGGCGCGATGCGCTGATGTTGCGCGACGGTTTTTGTTGAGATTCAGGAAGCGCAGGAGACGGAAGATGAAGAAACGGATGATCTTGTTGATGGCGGGCTGCACGGCCGCCGTTGGGCTTTTCGCCGGCGAGCCGCTGGGCGCGGCGTACGAAGGACAGTGGAACGCGGCGTTGAACGCCGCCATCGATGCGCGGATCGAGCAGCATCGCAAGGGCGACGCCGAGGTGGCGGGATTCGCGCCGGGCGAAACGGTGAAGGTGGATCAGATTTCGAGCGCGTTCCAGTTCGGCGTCAACATCTTCAACTTCGACCAGTTCGGCGACGACGTTGAGAACACGCGCTACCGTGCGGCGATCACGAACCTTTTCAACGCCGCCACGGTCGGTTTCTATTGGAAGAACTTTGAGCCGCAGCGCGGGCGGCCGCGCTATGTCGGCGGTGAACACGACACGCTCGCGTTCTGGCGTTCCGTGCGGAGCAACCCCTGGCCCTACAACGAGTGGCGGCGGCCCGCGCCGGACAAGGTGTTGGCGTTCCTGCACGAGCACGGACTGTCCGTCCACGGCCACGTGCTCATCTATCCGCAGTATCATCCGCAGTGGTTGCAGCAGCTCGCCTCCAAGGAAGAGATCGCTGAGCTCTATCGTCGGCGCATCGAGGACTTCGCCGCCTACTACGGCGACACGATTGCGCAGTGGGACGTCGTGAACGAATCGGTGAACCGCCAGTCGACGCCGGCGAACGTGAACGACGACGTGTTCTGGAACAATCCCAAGCTGAACATCCCGCCGGACATGACGTATCGCTGCTACACGTGGGCGCGGCCGGCGTTTCCCGCGAACGTCAAGCTGGCGATCAACGATTCGTGGCGCACGATCTACGTGCCGTTCATTCAGAAACTCCAGTCGCGGGGTGCGCCGATCGACGTCACGGGCATTCAGATGCACCTCTTCACGCCGGCCGTGGCGCTCAAGATCGCCCGTGGCGAACCCTGTTCGCACAACAACACGAGCTGGGCGCCCGCTGACCAGCTGAAGATGTTCGAGGAACTCGACCGTCCCGGCCTTCCCATCCACGTGTCGGAAATCACGATTCCCTCGCCGCGCGGGCAGAAGGGCGTCACGGACGCCGAGGCGGACGCCATCCAGGCGCGGATGATGCGCGACAACTACCGCCTCTGGTTCTCCTGGCCGAGCGTCTACCGCATCACCTACTGGAATCTCGTGGACGACTGCGGGGCGCCGGGCGAACGCATGAGTTCGGGGCTTTTCAACCGCGACCTCACCATCAAGCCCGCGGGCGAGACGCTTCGCCGCCTCGTCCACGAAGAGTGGGCGACGCATCTGACCGTTCAGGCCGACGCGAAGGGCGTGGTTCGTTTCCGTGGCTTCAAGGGCGCCTACACGCTGACGGGCGGACAGGCCACCCGCGTCGTCCGCGTCCGCTGAAAGCGATTGAAGAGGCTTTCTGCTCGTGTAGAATATTTGGCACTTGCAAAATCGCGCCGAATCCGCTAAACTATGACTTCCATTTTGTGAAAGGTAGAGACTCATGAAAGAAGGCATCCATCCGAATTACGTCGACGCCACGATTACGTGCGCGTGCGGCAATGTCATTCACACGCGTTCCACGAAGCCGACGATGCAGGTGAACACTTGTTCCGCATGCCATCCGTACTTCACGGGCCAGAAGACGATGGTCGACACGGAAGGCCGCGTTGATATGTTCAAGAAGCGCTACGCGAAATTCCAGAAGCAGGCTTGATCGACAAGGGTCAGATCGAAAACGTCCTGGGGCGTCTGAGTGCCGTGGAAGCGGCGATGGGCGACCCAGGCGTTTTGGCAGATGCGAAGCGCTATCGGGAGACCGTGCGCGAGCACACCGCCCTTCGGAAACTCGATGTGGCGGCGAAGCGTTATTTCAAGATCCTCGACGATATTTCCGGAAACGAAACGCTCTTGGCGGATCCGGACTTCGCGGCGGATGCCCAGACGGAGATTGAACGTCTGAAAGGCGAACTGCCCGATGCCGAGCGAAAAGTGTTGGCGGGCCTTCTGCCGCCCGATCCGCTGGAAGGGCGGAACGCGGTCTTCGAGGTACGTGCGGGTACGGGCGGGGAGGAGGCGGCTCTGTTCGCGGGTGACCTGTTCCGCATGTATTCGCGTTACTGCGAGGCGAAGGGGTTGAAGATTGGCGTGATGTCCGAATCCCCGACGTCGCTCGACGGCTACAAGGAAATCATCTTCACGGTGATGGGGGAAGGCGCTTACGGGCTTTTTCGCTTTGAATCGGGGGGGCATCGTGTCCAGCGTGTCCCGGTCACGGAGGCGCAGGGGCGCATCCATACGTCGGCGGCCACGGTGATCGTGTTCCCGGAAGCCGACGAGGAAGCCGACGATTTCGAGATCCCCGAAAAGGATTTGCGAATCGATATTTTCTGCGCGGGCGGTCATGGCGGGCAGGGCGTGAACACGACGTACTCGGCCATCCGCATGACGCACTTGCCGACGGGGCTGGTGGCGCAATGCCAGGACGAACGGTCGCAGCAGCGTAACAAGGAAAAATGCCTGGCCACGCTGAAAGCGCGTATCCTCGACCAGAAGCGGCGCGAGGAGGAGGCGAAGGCCGGTGCGTCCCGTCTGTCCTTGCGAGGGTCGGGCGATCGTTCCGAACGTATTCGGACGTACAATTTTCCGCAAAACCGATTGACGGATCATCGTGTCGATTTGACGCTCTATGCGTTGGATCGCGTGATGGAAGGGGATTTGGATCCCGTGTTGTCGGTGCTTCATGAAAAAGACCTTTCAGACCGGATTGCGGCCGCGTTGGGAGCCAAGACGGCGTAGTCGGGGGAGGGCGTGATGTTCGCGAATGTGATTGTAGATTGGAATCCTTTCCACTTCTTCTGTTACCCGTGGTTTTGGTCGAGTTTCCTGGGATGGATGACGGCCCAGACAATCAAGCTTGTGCGGGCGGCGATTAAGACGCGGAGTGTCGATTTCGAGTATCTGGTGTCAACTGGCGGAATGCCGAGCGCCCATTCGGCGATGGCGGCGGGGCTGGTGACGTCAGTGGGGTTGACCGAAGGGTTCGGGACGCCGATTGCGATGCTTGCGCTCGGTTTCGCGTCCGTGACGATGTTCGACGCGGCGACGGTTCGCAAGGCGGCGGGTGAACAGGCGAAAGTGCTCAACCGAATCGTCCGCGATCTAGTGCAGAGCCGCCACTTGCCGTCGCGCATTCATTTGAAGGAACTGCTGGGCCATTCGCGCACGGAAGTTCTGTGGGGCATGGCGACGGGTATTTGCGTGGCCACGCTCGTGTGTTACGTGTGGCGTTGATGCCGCTGGGTTGCCAGTGCGTCGAGCACGGCCGCCAGTTTTTCGCGTTTGGCGCGTTGCGCTTCCAGCGGCGAGGGGAAGAGCGAAGGGGATTCGTCGCCCGGCGATGTGACGAAGTCCGATACGCCGAATCCGACGAGTCGGACGCTTCGGCAACTCCAAGTCGGCCATTCGCGGTCGAACAATTCCAGTACTTGATGGCGGAACGTCATGTCGTCGCAGGCCGGTAGTTCGAAACGCGCCTGGCGCGTCACTGTGTTGAACGCGGCGTCGCGCAGTTTCAATCGACACGTCCGCGCCCAACGCGGTTTTGTACGGACGCGCCGCCCTACGTCCGTCACGAGTTCGAGGAGTTTTGCGCGGACGCAGGGGCGGTTGGATTCGTCCACGTCGAACGTATGTTCGCGCGAAACGCTTTTCTCGTCCGCTTCTTCATGCGCGACGATTGTCGAATCGAGGCCGAATGCATGGGCGCGGATGGATGCCGCCGCCGCGTCGCCGAGGATGCGGACGAGGAAGCGCGGGTCGGCGTTCTGCAGATCCGCGCACGTGTGATAGCCGTATTTCATGAGGACTTCACTCGTCTTTTTGCCCACGCCCCAAAGGATTTTGACGGGGCGCGGCGCCAGCCAGGCGCGAATGGCTTCGGCCTCGAACGGCATTACGTAGAGACCGTCCGGTTTCGCTTCTTCGCTGCCGATTTTCGCGAGGAGGCGATTCGGCGCAATGCCGACGGAACACGTCAGGTCGCAGACGCTTCGGACTTCTTCGCGCAGACGCATCCCCAGTGTCCGCGCATCGCCGAACAGGTGGATCGTCCCCGAAATGTCGAGGAACGCCTCGTCCACCGATACCGCTTCGACGAACGGCGTGTAGTGTCCGAGAATCTCGAACACCTGTCGCGAAACGGCCGCATAGACGTCCATGCGCGGCGTGACGAAAATGGCGTGGGGGCATTTCTGGTAGGCTGTCCGGCTGGGCATCGCCGAATGGACGCCATAGCGCCGCGCCTCGTATGAACACGTGGAGACGACACCGCGTTCGTGCGGCCCGGCTCCCACGACGACGGGCTTTCCGCGCCAGTCGGGATGGTCGCGTTGCTCCACCGCCGCGAAAAACGCATCCATGTCCACATGCAGAACCGTGTTCATGTCGTCGTGCCCAATTCCGCGTTTCAGTGCGATACGTCGACGGCGACGAGGGCGTCGCCCGCGAGCGTCGCCGTACGCGAGATGCCTTTCCACGTGTAGCGGACGGTCGTCGGCGCATCGGCCAGATTTGCGAGGAACGCTATTTCTTTCCCTGTTGTCGCAGACTTCCAGACGTAGCCACACAGCGACGGCACCGTGCCGTGAAGGGTGGCGGAGAGCGGGTAGTCTGGCAGTTTCCAGGCCCAGAACGGTTTGCGTCCGAGCCAGGTGATGGCGAGATCGGGCACGGGTTCGGCGAACGCGACTTCGCCCAGCAGCGTTCCGTAGGCGAAACAGTCCTTGTGCGCTTGGCGGAAATTCACGAGCGTGCGGATGATGGCGCACTTCGTCGGCGCGTCCAGTACGAGCGGATGGTACCAGCCGAGCGCCTGTCCCCAAAGAAGTTCCCGCGTCTGCGCCGCACGGAAGGAACGATCGTCGTCCTCGTGGTTTTCGGGGCTGCAGAAGTACGTCGTGTAGCCCGAATAGACCGCATGGAAGAAGGGTACGTCGTCGGGCTGGCGTTGCGTGACGGTCAGATAGCCGTCCACGACATTCATCCACTGTTCGCCCGACCCTTCGGTCGTCAGAAACGCATTTGTCGCCGCATAGCGGGCGTGCGTTTTCGCGAGGATTTTTTGGTAGCCCTCGAAGTACCAGCTGCCGCCGCCCACGGGGTGGCCGTGGTGCGTCGCATAGCAGGCCGAACCCGCACAAGCGCCGATTTGATCAAGAAAGAGCGAGCCCGCGCCGAGGTCGAGGATGCGCCCCGCGAAGTCGTTCAACGTCTCGTCCCATGCGTCCGTCCAAGGACACATCGGCGAAAGCGGCGGCGTGACGGGACCGTACTTTTCAACCTTGGGCTGTCCGTCGGGGCGGACGATTGCATGGGGCTTTACGTAGGGGTAACTCATCAGCGGCACACTCCAAAGACGGCCGTTCGTGTAGGGCATCGCCTCTTGTCCGATTGAACGGCAGTAGGCGAGGCAAGCCTCTGTCCCCGGTTGCGCGGGGAAATATTCGGGGTAGTTTACATCGTGCGGCGAATGTTGCCAGAGATGCCAGTGAATGCCGGCGTCGACGGTGGGGAAAAGGGCGCGGACACGCGTCATGACGTTGGAGACTTCGGCGGGGCCGCCGTGGATGTTGAGCCAGAGCGGGATTTCTGCCAGACGTTTCGGGTAGTCGGTTCGCGTGACAATCGGCCCTTTCGCCGTCCACTTCGTCGTGAGTGCCCATGCGCGGTAACGGGCGGCCGCCTGCCACCAGTCACCCGTGAACGGCGCGATCGTCACCGCGTAGCGCGGCCCCTCCGCCGCCTGTCCGGGACGGCCCGCGTGTTCAACCGGCGTCGTGAACATGACGTCGTGCTGTTCCGAAACGCTCAGCGTCTTGATTCGTGCTTGGGAATCGTGCGCCGCGATGTACAGACCCGCGCCGTCTTGCAGGAACGCCGTCATCATCGGATAATAGCCCATGCAGCCGAACGCGGCCGGGCGCGTCCCCCACGCCCGTTTCCGGATCAATCGGGCGCCAAGGTCGGGACGCGGAAGCAGGACGTCCGCCGTGCCGCTTTGCGACACGTGTCGCAAGATGGGGTACTGCGTTTCCGCCAGACCGTAGACTGGGCTTTGGTTTTGCACGTCAAGCGTCCAACGGCTTGCACCGTCCGTCGTCCAGGCGACCGTTGCGCGTACTGTGACGGCGCCGGCCGCGTTTGGCAGATCCAGTCCCTCCCAAACGAAGACGGCGCCACCGTCGGCGCGCGGTTCCATCCGTCGGGCGCGACATGCCGAATGGTTTGTCAGACGCACGGCGCGCGCCGCGTCACCTTGCGGCCAGAACGCCAACGACCAGAACGTCGCACCGTCCGCCACTGTCACAAACCGCGTGGCGGCGGCCGTTTGCGTGTTTTCGATTTTCGTGATGGAGAAGCCATCCACCGCCTCCGCAAACGTCAGGCGCAATCCGGCCTTTTCCAGCGTCGCCGCGTTCGATCCGGACGCCATGGCCATCAGAAGGACACACAACAAGGAAAGTTTTTTCATACTCTCAAGTATAGCCCATTCGACAAGGGAAGGTCAAGTGTTTACATCTTTTCAAAAATGACTCGGAAATGGATTGAAAACAATGCGTTTGATTCGTGTAATTGGATCACACATTCAATCTCGTTCGGGTTGAAATTGCCGCTTGCACATCCACCCCGTCTTTGATATACTATCACTCGTTTTCACCACCATGTTCGGGCGTGGCGCAGTGGTAGCGCAGTTGACTGTTAATCAATTGGTCGCTGGTTCGAATCCAGCCGCCCGAGCCATTCGG
>CAZTHR010000034.1:0-13341 GCA_964613265.1 uncultured Lentisphaeraceae bacterium
ATCGCCTGTCCGCATCTGTCCCGTGGATTTCTCATGTCCGTTCAATTATACCAAAAACCGCCACCGTCCCGCGCCGCAATCTCCGAGGAGGCGAATTGCGCGGTCACCAGACGGTCACGAGGGCGGCGGCGGACGAGGGAAGGTCAAACGCATACGTCCCCGTTTCCGCCTCGCGGCGAACGGAGACCGATCTCCGGCCATCCAGAACGCGCACGTGCGGGAAACCCGTGCGGAACACGATTGTATGATTCGTCGGGCAACGGTCGTACATGTCATCCGCCGCCATCACGAACAACGCCCGCGCCTCCGTCGCCGCATCGCGGGAAACCATCTCACCGACGAGCAGCGCCGCACCGTCCGTCGCCCGCACGCCCTTGACATACCCCGTGTCAAGTTCGGTCTTGACGGACACGCCAATCGTGTCGAGTTTCTCCGTCGCAGGAAAGCCGATGAAATGCGTTGCCACGTTGCGGAAGCGCATGAAGGGTTCGCCCAAACGGCGCAGTTCGGCGTTGACCGTCCGCAAACGGTCGTACTCGACATTCTTCGTACCGTCGGCGTTGATGACGTTGTTCACCCACCAACCCTTCGTGTAGCAGGCCCAGGCAATCGATTCGGCGCCGAACGCCATCGCGGCATAGGCCTGGAAACGCAGGGTGTTCTCCGTCATGTGCAGATCCTCGTAACGCGAATTGACCTGCGGAATGTACCAGAAACTGCGTCCCGTGGCGCGACAGGCATCCGCCACGATTTTGAAGTTGTCGTACATTTTCAGCCGGAAGACGTCGTTGGCCCGCGCGTCCTTCATGTACGGATAGAAGTCGTAGGAAATGTAGTCGAGCGGCACGTGGCGGCAGTATTCGTCGATATACGCCTTGTACGTGGGCGTACCGAGCTGGCTCGTCGTCTGCGTACCCGTGTTCTCCGCAACGGATGCATAGTTCGGATAGAGGTTGAGATACAGCGGCAGACCCGGCGCCCACATACGCAGGTTCGCCACCACGTCCCCGTAGTGCGGGAAATCGAGCGCCGACGGTTCGTCTCCGATGTCCGCTGCCCAAATCGCAGGATGGTCGGGAAAGTCATCCGCCCGGACGCGATACGCCGCGAGCGAATTGCACGTTGCCATCTGGCCGGCGTTCCGGCCGTTTCCGCCCCACCAGCCGGGGAACGCGCCGTTCGCGAAAACGGCTAGCCCGTGTTTCGCAAACAAGTCCAGCGTCTTCACGTCGCTAACGTCCATGCCGATGATAAAGTCGATGCCACAGGCCTTGATGTCACGCACCACCGCGTCCGTGCGGACGCCCGCCGGGTTGAGGCAGTAGGCGCCGATCTGGAACTTCCGCCGATCCCACGTCGGCGTATTGAACGCACCCGGCATCGGCACGGCCCGGTCGGCGGCAACACGCGCCACCGTGTACGTGCCCGGTTTTTCCGCGATGTAGTCGACCCACCCGCGTACGCTCACGTAGGACGGCACGGGCGTTCCATCGCGGCAGACGACCGGTACGCCGTCGCCGGCGGGCACGGTGGCGGAGGCTAGCAGATACTGCGCACGGTTCCACCCCGGCCCCAGACAGCCGCCGGGAATCCGGCAGCGCATCTTCCCCACGCGCAACACGGTTTCACGGGCGTAGTCCGGCGCGTCATTCGCCGCCGCAAGAAAGGTCTCGGCCTCGTCCGCCGAGGTAAAAAAGCCCAATCGGGAGATTTCGATTTTGGAATCCACTTCGCTCGGATTCGCGGGGTCGAAACGGAACGATGTCACCGTCCCCTTCCAGACGTCGGCGGCACGCGCCGTGCGCATATCGACCACCGCATGTCGCCACGTCCCGTCGCCGACAATCGGAAACGGCGTGTACGACTTGTCGCTGAGCCCCTTCAACGTATCCGTCGTGAAGAAAAGACCGCCCACCGTCTGCCGTGTCTTCATGCGGTAACGCACCGCGAAGAACGGCCGCGCCGCCGCCGCGAACGCATCCGAACTTTTCATGGACGGCGTCAGCGTCATATCCATTCCCGTCGGGCGAATGGCGAAAAGCCCGAGTTCGCAGGTCGTCGCGCCCTGCGCCACCGAAACGTTCACCGCATCGGACCCGTTGTTGAGAATCCACGCCGGCGCCGCCACACCCGACAGAAGCCAACCCGCCCCAACGGCCCACGCCGCCCATCGTCCAATCTTCGCGTTCATCTCAGTGTCCTTTCTTGTGTTCGTTCACTTCACGATCGCCTTGATGTCGTCCCGCGACGTGTGTTCTTTGAGCGGCTTGTGGACGCCCATCGATTCACGTCCATCGGCGGCCGGATGAGCCGACAACGCCTCCAGCAATTCCCGCGACGCCTTTCCGCCTTCCATCGGCGTGACGATCACGTGCGGCTTGATGAGGATGATCAGTTCACTCCGCTCCTTCACCTTCTCCGTCCCACGGAACATCCAGCCCAAGAGCGGCATCGACCCCAAAAACGGCGTCCGCGTGTAAACCTCCTTCTCCTTCTCGCTGATGAGGCCGCCCGCCATGACCGTCATGCCGTCTTTCGCGACGAACGTCCCGGAGAGGGAACGCGAATGAATCGTGTCCACGTGCGCGGACGAGACGGCGTTCAAACTCGTCGAACTGTAGACGGGAATCTCGGCGCCGTTCTCGGTCAGCTCGGAATTTTCCTGCAAGACGTGCAACGTCACTGTGCGGTCGGCGTTGATACTCGGCGTAATGAGCAGCATCGTGCCCACGTCCTCGTACTCGAACTCCGTGGCCGGCGAAGAGACGGTCTGGTTCTCGCCAATAACCGTCTGCCCGGAGATGCCTTTGATCACGGGATGTTCGTGCCCGTCGAAAATGCGCGACACCTCGTTGTTCGCCGTCAGAATCGTTGGCGTCGCGAGCGTCTTCACCTTTCCGTCCTTCTGGAGCAGCTGGATCCGCGCGGCCACGTTGTCACCCACCACCTGAAAACTCAACGCCCCCGCAAGCGTGGGGTCGGCGCCCGTCACCGAATCGAAACCGGGGAATCCGGAAAGGATGTTGTCACGCGCCTCCGCCCCGTTGTGGCCCAACGTGTGCGACGCGCGGTTGAAACTCCACTGGAACGTGGCGTCGTAATCGTCCGTCACCGTCAGTTCCAACACCTTGACCTCCAGCAACACCATCGGCGTCGGCACATCGATGCGCTTGATGAGATCGCGAATCGCGTCCATCGCGCCGGCATCGCTCGTCCGCACGAAGAGCATGTTCGCCTTGCGACTGAGCGTGACGAAGATGTTGGCCGACTGCGGCGCGGCGCGGCCGTAAACCTGTTCGTAGAGGTTCGTGTCCGCACGGGTAAACGCCTGGTCGATTTTCTTGGCCTCGTTCTGCGTGAGTCCCTGCAACCGCGCAGACTTCCGCAACCAATCCCACTGGTTGCCCATGCGCTGAATGCCGCCGCCACGCGAATAGGAGAAGACGCCCGAGCCCGACCGACCGCCCGACGAGGTGTTGGCGTCGGGCGCTTCCATGCGCATGAACGACGAGCCGCCATTGTCCGCCAGCACCTGGAAGCGACGAAACCGACGCGACAAATCGTTCTCCGCGTCCTCGTCGAATTCCTCTTCGCCCAGCGAGAGCATCGTCCGTTCCGGATAGAGGCCGTAGATGACGCTGGCCACCTCAATGGCGTTGGGGTAGAGGAGGACGAACGATTCCGTCTTCTCCTCGCGGAACGAACTCAGGTTCTCGGCGTATTCCTCCATCGTCGTCACGCGCAAAACGTCCGACCCCGTTTCGCGACGAAACCACAGTCCCGTCGTCCGGCAGATTTCCTCCACGGCCGTCGCCGCCGTCACGTTGCGCAGGAAGACGGACACCGTCTTCTGCGCCGTTTTTTCGGAAGCGGAAATGTTCACACCCGTCTGATCGGAAACGAGGCGCAACAGGTATTCCAGCGGCATCTGGCTCGCCTCCAGATAACGGATGAATTCCGGCGGCGGATTCGTCGGCGCGGCGAGCGCCTGAAACGACCCCGGCACGAAAAGCGGCGCCGCGCCATCCACCGTTTCGACTTCCACGCCCGTCGGCGTGATGGCGCGAATCTTCAGCGTCAACGACACGCCGTCCACCGTCTCGACGATCTGCGAACCGACACGAACCGATTTGACCTGCCCGGCGGACTCGAACGCCGCCACGCCATGCGCCCCCGTGCCGACGACAAGCGCGCGCAGTTTCACCGCGTGCGCGTCGAGCGCGCGGACTTTCAACTGATCGGCCATCTTCGCCGTCGGCCGCGTGGGATCACTCGTCTGCGCCGCCGCCGACACGCCCGCCGCCAACAACGCCAGTCCCAAAAGTCCGCCCATCCAAATTCGTTTTCCAGTCATACCGTCCTCTTTCCGTCCACTCAGCCGCCCGTACCCGCGAGCGAGAAAATCGCCATGAAAAAGGCGATGTAGACAAATCCAACAATCGTCCCCGTGATGCAGATGATCACAGGTTCAATCAACACACTGAAGCGTTTCACCGCCACGCCCAGCATCATCTCGTGGAAACGAGCCGTCTCGCCGAACGTCTCCGCCAGCGAACCCGTCACTTCGCCCACGGCGGCCATGCGCCCCAGCATGGGCAGGAACTCCGGCGCGGCCTGCAACGCCGTGGCCAGCGCCGTCCCGCGCATGACCGCGTCGTGCGCCGCCTCGATACGCCGCCGCAGACGGCGGTTGGCCAGCAGTTTCGCCGCGACGTCCAGCGCGTCCAGCAGCCCCACGCCACTCGCAATCATCGTCTGCATCGCGCGCGACAGGACGGCCGTACCCGACAGGCGCAGAATCTTCCCGCTCACGGGAATCTTGAGCAGCAACACGTCTTCCCACTCGCGCCCCTGCGGCAGACACCGCACCGCGAACCACGCGCCGACGGCGGCGGCAACGCCCAGCAGAAGCTGAACGCCATGCGCCAGCGTCCAATCCGAAACGTCCACGAGCATCTGCGTCATCTGCGGCAACGTCGCACCGCTCAATCGCAAGAAGTCGGAGATTTTCGGAATGACCACGACGACGAGAAACACCGTGACGCCAATCGTCAGCAAAATGGCCAGCACGGGATAGACGAGTGCGTTGATGACGACCGTCCGCAGATTCCGCCGAGCCTCCATCTGCTCGGCCGCACGGGTCAACGCGGCGTCCAGTTCGCCGGACTGTTCGCCGACCTGCGCCAGGCGAACCGCCAGTTCGCCGAAACGGCGACGTTGTTCGTTCAATGCGTCGCCGAACGACGTGCCTCGCATCACGCAGTCGCGAACGCGATGGAACGCACGACGGCTGCGCGGATTGCGCCCCTGTTCGTACGTCGTCTGAAGCGCCGTCAGAAGCGACACGCCACTACGAATCATCGCCGCAATCTGACGCAACCCCATCTCCACGTCAAAGGACGTCATCGGCAACAACCACGCCGGATGCCCGTACGGCGGCAACGCCCCCCGCCCCTTCGCTTCGGTCACGGACAAAACGAGCAAGCCCTCGGCACGGAGATCGCCCGACACCTCCGCCGCCGAATCCGCTTCGCGCAGAATCGTCCGGCGGATGCCCGTCGCATCCTTGACCGTCGCGGAGAAAAACGCCATGGACTAGAAGCCCCCTCCGATTGTCCGCATCGCCTCGTCGACCGTCGTCACGCCAGCCACGCATTTCGCCCAGGCGTCGTCCGCAAGCGTCTTCATGCCATGCGCGTGCGCCCAAGCGTAGAGTTCCGTCTCCGGGGCGTCCGCCGCAATCCGCGACGCGCACGCCCGGTCGGGCATGAACAACTCAAACAACCCCACGCGCCCGCGATAGCCGCGCCCCGCACAGCGGAGACAGCCCGCCGGCGCGTAGACCGTCTGCCCCACGTCGGCCGGGCGTCCGAACACGGCGGCCTCCGCCGCCGCCAGCGGACGCGCCCGACGGCAGTGGGGACAGAGGGCGCGAACGAGGCGCTGCGCGACGGAGAGACGCAGCGTGGCGGCCGCCAGATGCGACGCCAGCCCCATGTCCTTCAGGCGCGTCACTGCGCCGACGGCGTCGTTCGTGTGCAAAGTCGAAAGAACGAGATGCCCCGTCAAAGCCGCCTTGACGGCCGTGTCGAGCGATTCGGCGTCGCGAATCTCGCCGATCATGATCACGTCGGGATCGTGGCGAAGAAGCGCACGAAGCGCTTTCGTGAAATTCACCTTGTCCGCACTGTCGACCTCCGCCTGGCCGACACCGGGGATTTCGTATTCGATTGGGTCTTCGACGGTCAGCACGTTCAACGCGCGGCGTTGAAGGAGCAGATGGATCGCCGCGTAGAGCGTCGTCGTCTTGCCGCTGCCGGTCGGTCCCGTCAATAGCACGAGGCCGTGCGGCTGGGCGAGGACGTTCTCGAACGCCGTCTGATCCGCCGACGAAAAGCCCAGCCGATCGAGCGTCAAGCGTTCGCCATCCGTTTCAAGGAGGCGCAACGTCAGGCGTTCGCCGTAGCGGACGGGCAGCGTGGCCATGCGGACGTCGAGCGGCGGGACGCGGAAACTCCCCTGCATCCGCCACGTGAACCCGCCATCCTGCGGCGCCCGGCGTTCGGCGATGTCCAACCCCGCCAGCACTTTCAACCGACTCGTCACGGGCGCCTGAAGAGACGGCGCGAGGACGGTGACATCCTCCAGTTCGCCGTCCGTGCGGAAACGGACGCGAAGCCCCGTACGCATCGGGTCGAAATGCACATCCGACGCATGGCGCAACGCCGCCGCACGAAGCAGATGGTCGACGAGCCCCACAGGATCGTCCGCCGTTCCCGTGACGCCAACGGACGGTGCGGCGCGGTTCTCGCCATAGAGTTTGAGGAGTTCTTCGCGCAGTCGGGACGTCTCGGCCCGATAGGCCACGACGTCAAGACCGACTTCGCGTTTTACCAACGCGCACGTCGATGCGTCGTCGGGATCGGCCATCGCCACGGCGAATTTCCCGTCCACGATCGACAACGGCAACACGAGCCGCCGCAGCGCAAACGCGGCGGGCAGTTTGACCGCGCAAGCGGGGTCGATGAGAACGGTGGAAAGGTCGAGCGTGTCAGCCATGACAGAAGGATTTAACGATGGAACGCGCCCTTCGGTTCAACGGAGGCGCACTTGTACTTGCAAAACCGCGCGTCAAGGCGTGGTCGTCGCGGCTTTCCGCGCAAGCTTGCGAAGGTGTTCAAGATAGTCCGCCGGCGTCATACGCTGGTAGCCCGTCTTGCCCTTCACACTGCCTTTGGCATCCATCACGAGCAGCGTCGGATAGCCCCGAATGCCGTATTTCCGCGCCAAGGCCTCGTTGGCTTTCCGTTCCTGCGGCGTGATGCGCGAATCATCCTGCGGGAAATCGAGATAAACCGGCACGAAGTCCTTTTGCACGGCCGAAGCGAATTCCTTTTTCAGCAGGATTTCATCGGCCAGGCGAACGCACCACGGACACCAGTCGCTGCCCGTGAAGAGGACGATCATCGCCTTCTGTTCCTTTTCGGCTTCTTTCTGGGCGGCGGCAAAATCGGTCGTCCAGCCCTTCGGCGCGGCCGCGCACGCACACGCCGCGCACAGGGCGCAGATGAGTCCAGCGAATGTTTTTTTCATGGTTGATCCTTTCGTTCAGGTTGTTTCAGTTGTTTCAAACGTGTTTTGATTGTCCAGGGAAGCCGTTCAAGACGGCTTTCAACCGGTCGTGGAAAAGCGCGCGATAACGATTCTTCGCCTCGTCCGAAAGAAGCGACGCGGCAACATCCGCGTCCACCCGTCCCGCTTTTCGGTCGAATTGGGAAATGAGCGCATAGACTTCATCGGCGCCAACGCCGTAGGCCGCGCCGAGTTCCACGAAGTCCGCCGCCGAATAGAACCCCAGTTCCTTGTATCGGGGCGTATAGTGACCGTCGGCAAAAAACGCCAAGCCCGTCGCGGAGGGATCGTCGGGGAAATGCAGATACGTGTTCAACAGATCGTAGAACGGCGTAAGGATGAAGTCGCCCTGCGGACTTTCATAAAGCGAAAAGTTCTTCAAATGCGCGTCCGCATTGCCGAAGACGTAGTTGAAGAGAATGACTTTGAAGACCTTGGGATTCTCCACGGCGGCAGACGGACAGAATGCGCGCATCCGCGCGGCAAGTTCCTCATACGACGACTCGTATTTGTAGTTCTCGCCGTGCGATTCGCGGGAGTACCCCGAAAGCTGACAAAAATCTTCCTGACGAACCGGCCGGCCGTCGCGCCTGTCGAAGCGCCGGGTAAGGTACGCAAGTTCCCCGTCCTTGAACTGGACGAGTTCGTTCTCCGCCGTCTTGATTGCAAAGTGACGTGCGGCGATTTTCATGGTGAGGTGTTCGTTGATTGGAACGTCAAACGGCAACACGGCCGCCGTGTTGCGCGGCGCGGGCTTGAGAATCGCATCCCCACCATGCGCGACAACCTCGTAGCCACCGCGCACACGCCGAACCTGCACTTTCTCCTGGACGCCGGACACGGACGCATGGCACGTGGTGGCGGACACGTCCGGCAGACGCAAATCGGCGTAGGTGAAATCAAGCCTTAACATAGACCGCTCCAATCGCACCATAGGCGCTCGTCTCGACAAGGCGCGTAAAATCGTCCGCCTCGTCGATTCGCAATTCACGGCACTGACGTTCTTTCTGTACGCCTTCCGCAAGCAGTCCAGCGAAGAACGCGAACAGATGCCGAGAGCGGTAGGGAACGTCCGTTTTCGGCAACGTCAAAGACACGGCGGGCAGTTCCGACGCCGCGAGGTAGGCGGGATCATAGGCGAACGTGTAGCCCTGCGCGTCACGCCGCAGAATCCCCGCGCGAATGTCGTGACAGTAGACGACGCCCTGATCCAACTTCATACGCCCACCGTGACTTTCAGACCCAGCGTTCGCGTCACCTTGAGCAAGGTGTCGAGCGTGACGTTGCCGTGGGCCGTTTCGAGATTGGAGAGCGTATGACAGGACACGCCCGACAGTTTCGCAAGCCGCGCCTGTGAAATGTCCAGCGTATTACGCCGCTCAAGCATGTATCTGGCTATCGCCTCTTTATTCATTGAGATGAACAGTATGCCACATTTCAGGGGGCGTGGCAAACAGAAACAGGCCGTCTGTTCATTAAACTGAATAAGCCGATCATCACCCGCGTTCGTTCCGAAGCGCGGGATCGAGCAAGTCGCGCAACTCGTCCGCCAAATGGTTGAAGACGAGTACGAGCGTGAAAATGGCGAGTGTGACGAACGTCATTTCCCACCAGATGCCCTGCCAAAGGCGGAGACGGGCATTGTTGATCATAATGCCCCAACTCGGCTCGCCCTGGACGCCGATGCCGAGAAAGGAGATGAAGACCTCCGTAGCGACGGCGCCGGGGAAGCGGATCGAGAACTGGATGAGGATGATATGCGCCACGTTCGGGAGGACGTGGCGGAACATGATCCGCGCCGGCGAATAGCCAAGAACACGCGCGGCCTGCACGTAGGCGCGGTCGCGGTGCTTCATCACTTCGGCGCGAATCGTCCGGCACACGCCCACCCACGTCGTGAGGCCAATGCCCATGTAGATGCCCAACAGCCCCTGCCCCACGACCATCGAAATCGCAAGGATGAAAAGCAACCCCGGCATCGACGCCACGGTGGCGCACAGCCAGACGACGACAGAATCGACTTTGCCGCCGAAGTAGCCGCCAAGCAGCCCCAGCAACACGCCGAGGGGAATCGCGATGAGCGACGTCATGATGCCCACGTGAAACGCAATCCGCGCACCCTGCACGAGCCGTTGCGCCACGTCCCGACCGAGATTGTCCGTCCCCATCGGATGCGCCCACGACGGCGGCTGGTAACGCGCGTCCTCGTGGACGACGTTGTACGCCGGCGTCACGTCGCGGACTTTCGCCACGCGGTACTGCACTTCACCGTAGACCGCCACGGCGAAGTACGCCGCGATGACGAGCAGGCAGATTTTGCCGCCGAGACGGAGTTTACGCCAGAACGTCCTCATCCCAACCTCACGCGCGGATCCAGCCACGCATAGGCGAGGTCGGACACCAAATTGACAACTTGATAGAGCAACGCGCCCAGCACGACCACGGCACGAACCACGGCCATGTCCGCCGAATGGATGGCGTTGAGCGACACGTTGCCGAGGCCGGGAATGCCGAAGAACGATTCCAGCATCAACGACCCGGTGAACAGATAGGGAATCGCCAGCGAGATGTACGTGACGATGGGAATCAACGAATTGCGTAACACGTGCTTCACGAGAATACGCGCACCGGACAACCCCTTCGCCCGCGCCGTGCGGACGTATGGCTTGTAGATTTCGTCCAAAACGGCCGTGCGGAAAAAGCGAATGTCCACGCCCAGCGAACTCAACACGCCGATGGCCACGGGCAGCACGAGATAGAACGCGCTCTCGTAGCCCCAGATTGGAAAGAGGCGCAGTTTGAACGCAAGAAGGAACTGCCCCGCCAACACCCACACGACGTAGTTCACGCTCATGAGCACCGTGGACATCACGAGAATGCCCCGATCCAGCCATCCGCCGCGAAAGGCCGCGCAGAGCAGCGCGAGGGAAAGCGCCACGACCGTGCCGGCGACGAGAATCGGCACCGTGAGCGAAAGCGACGGCCCCACGCCGCGTTTCAGTACGTCGGCGACGGGTTCGTCGTATTCCGTCGACACGCCGAAGTCGCCTTTCGCCAAGTTCCCTGCGAAGAGGAAGAACTGGGAATCGAACAGCGACTGCCCTTTCTCGAAGTTGACGAGCAGCGGCTTGTCGTAGCCGTACTTGTGGTTGAACGCGGCAATCGATTCTTTCGTGGCGTTCTTGCCCAGCACGACTTCCGCCGGCGATCCGCCCACGACATGGAACAAAACGAACGTCAGCACGAGGATGCCGAGTGTCGTCGGAATCAGTTCAAGCAGACGTCTGGCGATGTAACGAAACATGGAAGAATCATTCTAGCACAATTCAGATGGGACGGCGCGTCACTTTCGGTAGAGGTGTTTCTCCGATCCGTAGGGGAAGTCCGTCAGATGGAAATTGCCGACGCGATCCCACGCCAATGCGTATTCCTTTGGATAGTGGAGGTAGATCCACGGACAGTCCTCGTTGACGATTTCCTGAATCTTCCGCCACGCGGCATTACGCGACGCGGCATCCGGCGCCGCAAGCGCCGCCTCGTAGAGACGGTCGATTTCGGGATTGCGGTAGTTGCTATGGTTCGCACCGGGCGAGACGTTCTTCGAGATGAACATTTGGAGAAAGTTCTCTGCATCGGGGTAGTCGCCCACCCAACCGAGCATGAACAACTCCACGCGCCCGTCGTTCACAGCCTTCAGATAGGCATCCCACGTCATGTAACGCGCCTCCAGCGAAATGCCGATCTTGTTGTAGAAGGACTGCATCAACTCGACCTGTTCGCGCGCGGCCTGTGTGGCGCGGCCAAGCGAAATTTCGATCACAAGCCGCCGCCCCGTGGCCGGATCGATACCATCCGGAAAGCCCGCCTCCGCCACGAGGCGTTTCGCCTTTTCAAGGTTGAACGCATAGGCGAACGGCGTCTCCAACCGCCCGTCCACGCCCGGCGGAAGCGGCCCATTGCACGGCAGTACACGGTTGTTCAGAAAACGCTGCCAAGCCGGGAAATCGAACGCGCAGTTGAGCGCCTGGCGCAACTTCCGGTTCGCACCGAGCAGTTTATGATCCATGTTCACGCCGATGTACATGACCGTCATCGTCGACGCGCCGAGCAGACGCACCCCGCGAGCCTCCAGCGCGGCGTCGAGCCGGCCGTCGGCGTTCACGATGGCGTCCCAGTTGTCGTGCGACACCGCGCCGAGCAAATCGACCTCGCCGGACAGGAACATCAGCCACTGGGTCGACACGTCGTCGACGACCAGATACTCGATCCGGTCATACGGCGTCGTCGGAATCGCCGGCCATCCGCGCCACGTCGGATCGCGGTCGAACACCATGCGGTGGTTGCGCCACCACTCGGTCAAGCGGTACGGGCCAGACCCGACGGCGACGCCGCCGAATTTCGCGCCGTACATCTCCACCGCCTCATGCGGCACGACGGCCGCGTAGGCCATGGCCATCAACCACGGGAAAACGTGCAGACGCTTCTTCAACGTGATCGCCACCGTCCGCGCATCGACCGCTTCGACCTTCGCCACGCCGTCCATCGTCCACATCCCGCTGGACGCATTCGCCTTGTCCGCCAACCGGTTGAGCGAATAGACGACATCCGCCGCCACCACGTCGCGCCCGCCACCGCCGAAACAGGCGTCCGGCTGGAAACGCGCACCCGTGCGGAGACGGAACGTGTAGACCAGCCCGTCCGCCGAGACTTCCGGCAAATCGCACAGCCCCGCTTTCAGCCGATAAGGCCGCGCAAAGTAATCGACTTCAAGCAGCGGCTCGTAGACGAGCGAAACGGCCCGCGAATCGTAGATGGCCGACGCGCGAAGCGGATCCATCGATGCCACCCGTTCCAGCGGCCGACGCAACACGGCCGCCGACGCAACGCCCGCCAAACAGGCGACCGCACACGCAAGCCCTCGGAAAAAACGCTTCCCGCGCATCCCCGCCGCCCTCAGCTCAGCATCCACGCCGCGCCCGAAACCAGCACCGCCGTGTAGGCGGCCGACACCACGTCGTCGAACAACACCCCCGACGCCGTATGGACGTTGCGGTCGATGTAACGGGCGATTGGCAGCTTGATTGCGTCCAACACGCGGAAGACGACGAACGCGGCCAACGCCAGCGCCCAGACCGGACAGACCGGTTCCGGCGGCAGATACCAAAACATCGGTACGCACAAATAGCCCACGATTTCGTCCAGCACGAAATGGCGCGGATCGGGATTGCGCCACCGACGCTGCGCCCACGGCGTGAGCCGGTAGTGCACGACCGAACAGAAGACGATGCCCACCAGACACCACACGCGCACGATACCCTCGCTCCAGCCGGCAAAGACCGCCAGCAAGTGCCAGACAAGCCCCGAAAGCGCACCGAACGAACCGGGCACAACCGGCAGGAGGCCGAGGAAGAACCCGCTTCCAAGAAAAAGTTTCCAGTCAAATTTCATTTTCACGCGCACATTGTATCAAACCGCAAGGGTATTTGACCACCTTAAAAAAGTTAGTTCGTCCTAATTGACGGCGGCGGCGTATTTTGTTAGACTACTCTCACTTGCTTCGTTCTTCCTTCTTCGCGAAGCAGGGGAGGCCGGCGGTTTCCGGCCTCCCTTTTTTTCTGCTTTCAGTCGGCATCATTCGTTTTCGAGTCCAGCATGTCCGCCGTGACCGTCCACCGATACACCTCCGTCGTTCAAGGGTCATTTTCATCC
>CAZTHR010000035.1:0-2970 GCA_964613265.1 uncultured Lentisphaeraceae bacterium
CCCCCTTGCGCGGTTGTGCATATTATGCTAAAATAGCCACTCGTTTTGGAAAGACAAGGAACGAATCATACATGCCGACAATTAATCAGTTGATCCGCAAGGGGCGTCATCCCCTCGCGACGCATTCGAAATCGCCGGCGTTGAAGGCTTGCCCTCAGCGTCGTGGTGTCTGTCTGGTCGTCAAGACCATGACGCCCAAGAAGCCGAACTCCGCGCTTCGTAAGGTTGCCCGTGTGCGCCTGACGACGGGTGTCGAAGTCACGGCCTACATTCCGGGCGAAGGCCACAACCTCCAGGAGCACAGCGTTGTGCTCGTGCGCGGCGGCCGTGTGAAAGACCTTCCGGGTGTTCGTTACCACATCGTCCGTGGCGTGCTTGACTCGCTCGGCGTGGCGGGGCGCAACCGCAGCCGTTCGAAGTATGGCGTGAAGCGTCAGAAGGAAGAGAAGAAGTAAGGGTTAAGTCATGTCCAGACGTTCCAAGAAAATTGAGAAGCGCGTTTCGCGCGACCCGAAGTTCAATTCCGTGCTGATTGCCCATGTCATCCGCGTGATCATGAAGGATGGCAAGAAGACGACGGCCGAGAAGATTGTCTACGGTGCGGTCGACAAGATCGCCGAGGAAGTCAAGAAGAACCCGACGAAGTTCGAGAAGGGCGAAGGCGACCAGAAGACGGTCGTCACCGAGCCGATCGAGATCATCCAGGCGGCGATTGAGAACATGAAGCCGAAAGTGGAGGTCAAGACTCGTCGTGTCGGCGGTACCACCTATCCGGTGCCGGTTGAAATCAATCCCGTTCGCCAGACGTCTTTGGCGCTCCGCTGGATGACCACGTATGCGTCCGCCCGTCATGGCATGGGTATGCCCGCCGCCGTGGCTGCCGAAATCATCGATGCGTTCCAGGGCCAGGGCAATGTCATCAAGAAGCGTGATGACGTCCACAAGATGGCTCAGGCGAACAAGGCTTTCGCGCATTATGCGTGGTAATCGGTAATTGTCTTTCCGAGAACAGAAAAGAGCCGGTCATGCGACCGGCTCTTTTTCGTTGTCCCTTTTCGTCGATGCGGGGCGGCAAGATGTTCGACCGAATGGGCGTCTCGCAGGGTCGAATGGATGTCTAACAGAGCGCCAGCCAGGCGTCGTTCGTGAGTTCCTCGGCCCGCGCCGTGGGCGGGATGGCGCCGAATGCGACGTCGAGGTTTTTGAAGATGCCCCCCAGTTGTTTGCGGCGGTGCTCAAACGCCAGTTTTGTGAGGGCATGGAAGCGCGCTCGGACGTCGGGCGCAAGATCGTCGTGCCGGTGGTGGCGGACGAGTTTGACGACCGTGGATCCAATTTCGGGGCGCGGCCAGAAGCAGCTGGCGGGAACTTTGCGGACGAGCGAGACCGTGTAGTCGAGTTGGCTCCACACGCCGGCCAGCCCGCGCGTCTTCGATCCTGGCCCGGCTGCCAGACGGTCGGCGACTTCCGTTTGGACGAGTACGACGATCGTTTCGGGGACGTGGGGAATGCGCTGGATCAGTTCCAGGAGAATGCGCGTGCCCGCCTGGTAGGGAAGGTTGGAGACGAGGAAGGGGAACGCATCGCACGTACCGTTCTTGATGAAGTCCAATGCATCGCCTTCAAGGACGGTCAGCGCGGGCGGATTTCCCAGCGCGTCGGCCAGCCGTTCCGCGAGCGGCGGATCTTTTTCGATGGCCGTGACATGGCAACCGCGCTGGAGCAGACCTTCCGTCAGCACACCCAACCCCGGCCCGATTTCAAGAACGTGATCGCCCGCGCCGACTTCGGCGGCATCCACGATGGCGTCCAGGGTGTTTCGGTCGATTAGGAAATTCTGCCCGAGAACCTTGTTGGGGTGAAAGTCGTGTGCCAGACACCACGCCTTGACCTGTGACGGACTGGTGAGGTTCATTTTTCGGTCGGCAGGGGGTAGAGCTTGATGAACGTCTGGGCGCGGAGGCGGCCGATCCACGCGGCGTAGGCGTCGTCGGCGCGCGCACGGCGCACGTTGCGCGCGATTTCGTCGTAGGCCTCGGCGAACGACAGTTGCTTTTCCTCGGTCTGACCGTCCTTGCGGACGATAAAGCCCCAGTCCTCCAAGGCGACGAGTTTGGACATCTGTCCGACTTTTAGGTCGGCGATCGTCTGAGCGATTTCGGGACGGAACGCCTCTTTCGGGTCGATGTCCTTCCAGACGCCGCCGTCCTTGGCGTGGGAATCGGCGGAGTAGGTCTTGGCCAGCTGCGCGAACGAGACGCCCTTGGCGAGCTCGTCGAGAATCGTCTGGGCGCGATCGACCACGGACGGCGTTTTCGTGTCGTTCGCGGCGGCGGGGCGCAGCAGGATGATGCTGACGGTCGTACTGGCGTTGCGCGTGTAGCGTTCCGGATGCTGGGCATACTCGCGTTGCATGGCCGCCGGCGGGGCGGTGACGACGCGGTCGACAATCTGATAGCGCATTCCGGAGACGATCATGTCTTCGCGAATCGTATTGCGCCATTCGGTGATGGGAATTTTCGATTCGGCCAGCGCGGCGTTCAGTTTGTTCTTGTCGCCCTCAAATACGTCCTTGACGATTTCACGGACGCGGTTGTCCACCATCCACTCCTGCATGTCCATCTTCTTGTCGGCGGCGGCCTTGAGAATCAGTTTGCGGTCGATCAGCGACTGAACGGCGTTGCTGTAGGCGACGGGGAAGTTGGGCGCATCCACGCCCTTGGAGGTGCGGCGCATCTCGTTGATGACGTCGCTGACGGTGAGAACCTGATTGCCGACCTTGGCAGCCAAGGCGTCCAGCGTGGCGCCCTGCGCACAAATCGCGGCGATGAAAACGAGGCCGAAGAAGAGTTGTTTCATGGCGAAATCATACCAAATCGCCCTTTCACGCGCAAGCCCCGCCTGTCGTGTCTGGTCGTTTGGGCGTGTGACACAGAAGTGTGACACACCTGTGACAGGTCGGAAAGAGGT
>CAZTHR010000035.1:3070-13055 GCA_964613265.1 uncultured Lentisphaeraceae bacterium
CGTTTGGGCGTGTGACACAGAAGTGTGACACACCTGTGACAGGTCGGAAAGAGGTGTGTCACGGCGGGGTGGAAGGTGGATTATTTGTTTTCAGCAAGATTTGCATTAAATTTTGCCGCTTTCAATTTTTATGCTATGGAAGATTCTTCTTTGGCACGTCTCCTGCTTATATTCCCGCGTCGGTTTGACGATAGAGAAGCCGGCGAACGAGAAAGACGATTTAGACAATTTAAGGAGAAGAGAAAATGGCAAAAGTACTTGGTATTGACTTGGGCACGACGAACAGCTGCATGGCCGTGATGGAAGGCGGCCAGGCCACCGTCATTCCCAACAAGGAGGGTGCGCGCACGACGCCGTCGATTGTGGCGTTCACGAAGACCGGCGAGACGCTGGTGGGTCAGGCCGCGAAGCGCCAGGCCGTGACGAACCCGAAGAACACGATCTATTCCATCAAGCGTTTCATGGGCCGTCGGTACGACGAGATGTCCGAAGAAATCAAGATGGTGCCGTACGAAGTTGTCCGCGCCGCGAACGGGGACGCCGCCGTGAAGGTGGGGGACAAGACGTACAGCCCGCAGGAAATCTCGGCGATGGTGCTGCGCAAGTTGAAGGAGGACGCGGAAGCGTTCTTGGGCGAGAAGATTACGGAGGCGGTCATCACGGTGCCGGCGTACTTCAACGACCAGCAGCGTCAGGCGACGAAGGACGCGGGGCGCATCGCGGGGCTCGACGTGAAGCGCATCGTGAACGAACCGACGGCGGCGTCGCTCGCCTACGGGCTCGACAAGAAGTCGAATGAGAAGATCGCGGTCTACGACTTTGGCGGCGGCACGTTCGATATTTCGATCCTCGACATCGGCGACGGCGTCTTTGAAGTGAAGGCGACGAACGGCGACACGCATCTGGGTGGCGACGACCTCGACCAGGCCATTATGAAGTGGCTGATTGCGGACTTCAAGGCGCAGAACGGCATCGACCTCGGCGGTGACATGATGTCGTTGCAGCGTTTGAAAGAGGCGGCCGAGCAGGCGAAGTGCGCGTTGTCGAGCGCGACGACGTTTGACATTTCGCTGCCGTTCATCACGGCGGACGCCACCGGCCCGAAGCATCTGCAGGCGACGCTCACCCGCGCGAAACTCGAACAGCTGACGGATGATCTCGTCGAGCGGACGGCCGCGCCGTGCCGCAAGTGCATGGACGACGCCGGTTTGTCGAGCGTGGACGAAGTGGTGCTCGTGGGCGGGCAGACGCGGATGCCGCGCTTGCAGGAGAAGGCGAAGCAGCTGTTCGGCCGCGAACCGCACAAGGGCGTGAATCCGGACGAAGTCGTCGCGATGGGTGCGGCCATTCAGGGCGGCATCCTGAAGGGCGACGTGAAGGACGTCCTGCTCCTCGACGTCACGCCGCTGACCCTCGGCATTGAAACGCTGGGCGGTGTTCTGACGCCGTTGATCGAGCGCAACACGACGATTCCGGCGAAGAAGAGCCAGGTGTTCTCGACGGCGGCGGACAACCAGCCGGCGGTGACGATCAGCGTCTTCCAGGGCGACCGCAAGATGGCGCGTGACAACAAGTCGCTCGGCAACTTCAACCTCGACGGCATCCCTCCGGCGCCGCGTGGCGTTCCGCAGATCGAAGTCACGTTCGACATCGACGCGAACGGCATTCTGAAGGTGAGCGCGAAAGATCTCGGCACGGGCAAGGAGCAGAACATCACGATCACGGCCGCTGGCGGTCTCTCGAAGGACGAAATCGAGAAGATGCGCAAGGACGCCGAAATGCACGCGGCGGAAGATGCCAAACGGCATGACGACGTGGAGACGCGCAACAAGGCCGAGTCGCTGGCCTTCCAGGTCGAGAAGACGCTGAAAGAGAGCGGCGACAAGGTGCCGGCCGACAAGAAGGCCCCCGTCGAGGCCGCGTTGAAGGAACTCCAGGATGCTCTGAAGGGTCAGGACACGGCCGCCATCAAGGCGAAGGAAGAGGCGCTCATGAAGCAGATGGAACCGTTCGCGCAGACGATGTACGCCAACGCCGGCGCGGCGGGTGCGCAGGGTGCGGGTCCGCAGCCGGGCGCCGGGACGCCGCCGCCGGAACAGGAAGCGCCGAAGGGCGACAAGAAGGACGATGTGGTCGATGCCGACTACACCATGAAGTAAGTGATTGAGCAACAACGAATCGTAAAAGTAAAAGGAGATACACATGAAGGTACGTCCGTTGGGTGACCGCGTTCTCGTCGAACCGGTCGAAGAGAAGGAACAGATGGTCGGCGGGATCTACATTCCCGACGCCGCGAAGGAAAAGCCCATCAAGGGCACGGTGCTCGCGATCGGCCAGAAGTTCGACAAAGATCACAAGGAAGTTCCGTTCTCGGTCAAGGTCGGCGACGAAGTTCTGCTGCCGAAGTACGGCGGCACGGAAGTCAAGCTCGGCGACAAGAAGCTCCAGCTCGTCCGCGAAGACGACCTGTTGGGCGTCATTGAGAAGTAAGCAGACGATTTAGCAGAAAGGCTGTTTGAAATGGCAAAGCAGATCAAGTTCGACGCGGATGCGCGTCAGAAAATCCTCGCCGGCGTCGAGAAGCTCTCGGCCGCCGTCACCTCCACGCTCGGCCCGTCCGGCCGCAACGTGATTCTCGACAAGAAGTTCGGTTCGCCGCAGATCACGAAGGACGGCGTGACCGTCGCCAAGGAGATTGAACTTCAGGATCCCTTCGAGAACATGGGCGCCCAGATGGTGCGTGAAGTCGCCTCCAAGACGAACGACGTCGCGGGCGACGGCACGACGACCGCTACGCTGCTCGCGGAGGCCGTCTACCGTGAAGGCCTGAAGAACATCACGGCCGGCGCGAACCCGATGGCTCTCAAGCGCGGAATCGACGCGGCGACGGGCGCGGTGGTCGCGCAGATCGCCAAGCTCGCCAAGAAGGTGAAGAGCGCGGATGAGATCACGCAGGTTGCGACGCTGTCCGCCAACGGCGACGAGGAGATCGGCAAGATCATCTCCGACGCGATGGACAAGGTCGGCAAGGACGGCACGATCACGGTCGAAGAGGCCAAGACTCTCGAAACCGCGCTGGACGTCGTGGAAGGCATGCAGTTCGACAAGGGCTACCTCTCGCCGTATTTCGTCACGGATCCGGAAGAGATGGAGTGCGTTCTTGAGAACCCCTACATCCTCCTCTTCGAGAAGAAGATTTCGAACCTCCAGGATCTCCTGCCGCTGCTGCAGAACGTCGCCAAGACGGGCCGTCCGCTGATGATCATCGCGGAAGACGTCGAAGGCGAGGCGCTCGCGACGCTCGTCGTGAACAAGTTGCGCGGCAGCTTCCAGGTGTGCGCCGTCAAGGCGCCGGGCTTCGGCGACCGCCGGAAAGCCATCCTCGAAGACATCGCGATCCTGACGGGCGGCAAGCTCATCTCCGAAGACCTCGGCATCAAGCTTGAGAACGTCACGGTCGATATGCTCGGCAAGGCCGCCAAGGTCACGGTCGACAAGGACAACACGACGATCGTCCAGGGCAAGGGCAAGAATGCGGACATCTCCGCCCGCGTCGCGCTCATCAAGAAGCAGATCGAGGAAACCTCCTCCGATTACGATCGCGAGAAGCTCCAGGAGCGTCTGGCGAAGCTCGCCGGCGGCGTGGCGATCATCAAGGTCGGCGCGGCCACCGAAGCGGCGATGAAGGAGAAGAAGGATCGCGTCGACGACGCGCTGCACGCCACGCGCGCGGCCGTTGAAGAGGGAATCGTTCCCGGCGGCGGCGTTGCCTACCTCCGTTGCCAGAAGGCCATCGAAGACCTCACGCTGGAAGGCGACGAGAAGGTCGGCGCGAGCATCATCTCCCGCGCCCTCGAAGCGCCGCTCCGCAAGCTCGTCAACAACGCGGGCCAGGAAGCCGCGCTCGTGATCGCCAACGTCAAGAAGGCGGCCGGTGCGCAGGGCTACAACGTCCGCACGGGCGAGTACGGCGACCTGCTGAAGTGCGGCGTCGTGGATCCGGCCAAGGTCACGCGCACGGCGCTCCAGAACGCGGCCTCGATCGCGGGTCTGCTCCTCACGACCGACTGCATGGTCACGGACATTCCCGAGAAGAAGGACTGCAACTGCGGCGGCCACGGCGCGGGCCAGCCCGGCATGGACATGTAATCGGCCGTCGGTCGATGACACGGAAAGGGGCGTGGGATTTTCCCGCGCCCCTTTTTCGCATCCGTCCTGTCAGTAGTCCACGGGCTTGCGGGCGGCTTTCTTTTCCGCGTGGGCGTGTTTGTCGTCGAGCATCCGCTGTTTCTGTCGGCGCGACCGGCGGCGTTTCTGCCGTCGCTTCTTCTCCCGCGCTTGCTGCTGGGCGGATTTTCGTCCCAGCTCCCGTTCCAGGATCTTTTCCGCCAGCTGCCGTCGCGCCAGCCAGCGGTTGATTTCGCGCGAACGGTTCTCCCCGCAACGGACTTGGATGCCCGACGGTGCGTGGTAGAGGCGGACGACGTTCGACGTCTTGTTCGTCTTTTGTCCGCCCGGTCCGCCGCCGAGGATGAACGATTCGTCCAGATCCTCCTCGAAGACGGACGCCTCGACCATGAGGCTTCTGATTTTGGCAATTGTCTCAGGTGTCATCATTCTGCTATACTTTTCCTATCATGAAGACCGTACTTGTTCCTCTTGCGGACGGATTCGAGGACATCGAAGCCGTTTCGATTGTGGACGTGCTTCGCCGTGGCGGCGTCGACGTCGTCACCGCGTCCCTGTCATCCGATACGTCCGTGCGTTCCGCGCACGGCATCCTGATGCAGGCCGACGCGAAACTGGCGGATGTACTGGATCGAAACTACGATGCCATTATACTCCCCGGCGGCGGAGAAGGCACGAAGAATTTGATGTCCTATGAACCTCTTCACGAACGGTTGCGTCTGCAGAAGGCCGACGGACGTCTTGTGTGCGCCATCTGCGCGGCGCCGACCGTGCTCGACGTGGCGGGCGTACTGGCGGACGAGGATGTGACGTGCTACCCATCGTGCGCAACGCAGATGACGCGCCCCGTCCAGAACGTTCCCGTCATTGCGGACGGGCAGATCGTCACGGGGCAGGGGCCGGGTGCCGCCACGCTGTTCGCGCTCGTCGTCCTTGCCCAGCTCGTCGGTGACCGCGTGGCGCATCGCGTGGCCAATGGAATGCTGACGGAGTTCGCCTAATGAAGAAAATCGTTGTTGGACTTTTGGCTCTTGTGGGATTGGCTGCGTTGGTGGGGGGCGGCGTCTATCTGTGGGCGCATCGTCCCTGGCGTGTCGCCGTGCAGGTGAATGGCCGTCCGCTCGTCTGGCGTGAACTGGATTTGCGGGCACGGACGCTGTTGGACGACGCCCGTCGTACGGAACATCTCATCCTGCCGAAAGAACGCGAGGGCGAGGCGTTGAACCACTATCGTCGCCAGGCCGCCAAGATGTGGATCGTCAAGGAGGTCATGTTGGCCGAAGCCGTGGCGCGTGGAATCGAGGTCGGCGCCGCCGACGAGAAGGAGGCGATGACCCGCGTGACAACCCGTCTCAAACTCAAGAACCTGACGCCGGAGCAGTTTTTCAAAGAGGGGCCGTTGCCCGAAGAACTCAAGCGCCGCGATTTCCGCGAGGGCGTTCTCATTGGCAAGTTCACGGATCGCGAGGTCCTCGACAAGATTCACGTGACGACGCAGGAAATCGACGCACGTCAGAACGAGTTGAAACAGTTGGCGTTGATCAAGACGAAGCCGGGGGCGCGTCCCGCTGTCAAGTCTGATCGTAAAACGGCCATCGACATGCTGCGCGCGGAACGTTTTCAGAAGGGGTTTCGTGACCTCTTCCGCACGTTGTTCGCAAAGGCCGACGTGAAGTGTCCCGAATTTCCCGACCTTGAGGAACTCAACGCCGTCTCGCCGCCGCGCACGGAAGACGCGGTGCCAACGCATCGGTAGGCGTGGCACAAACGGACGCAGGAGATAGGAAGGAACATGATCAGATACATGACGGCCGGCGAATCCCACGGCCCGCAGTTGACGGTGATTCTTGAAGGTTTGCCCGCCGGTCTGGCGCTGACGGAGGATTTGATTCGTGTGGACTTGGCGCGGCGGCAGATTGCGCTGGGCGCGGGCGGCCGCATGGCGATCGAGACGGATCGCGCCGCGTTGCTGGGCGGCGTTCTCGCAGGTGTCACGACGGGGGCGCCCGTGGCGATGGCGATCGCCAACGCCAACCACGCCGCCTGGAAAGGCAGGGCCGTGCCCGCCTACACGGCGCCGCGCCCCGGCCATGCGGATTTCGCGGCCGCTGTGAAATACGGGTACGACGATATTCGTCCCGCGCTTGAACGCGCTTCCGCGCGCGAGACGGCGGGGCGCGTGGCCGTCGGCGCCTGCTGTCGGGCGTTTCTGAAGGAATTTGGTATCGCCGTCACGGGGGCGTACGCGCTGGACGGCGACATCGACGCGGTTCGCGCGGAAGGCGAAACGTTGGGCGGCATCATCACCGTGACGGCGACGGGATTGCCCGTCGGGTTGGGCAGCCATGTGTCGGCCGATCGCCGCCTCGACGCCCGTCTCGCCGCCGCCGCAATGTCCATTCCCGCCATCAAGGGCGTCGAGATCGGCGACGGTTTCGCGCTCGCCCACATGAAGGGTACGGAGACGCGCGGGCGCATGGGTGGCGTGACGGGCGGTATTTCGGACGGTGATCCGCTCGTGTTGCGCGTGGCGATGAAGCCGATTCCGACGACGCTGAAACCGCAACCAACGGTTGATCTGGCGACGGGCGAAGCGACGCGGACGGTCTACGAGCGCAGCGACGTCTGCCCCGTTCCCCGCGCCGTCGTCGTCGTCGAGGCCGCCGTCTGCCTCGTTCTCGCCGACGCGCTGGTGGAAAAATTGGGCGGCGATTCCATCGACGAAATGCGCGACCGTTTCACGCGGTTGCCGCAGACGCGGACGCTCTCGTCCACGCCGAAAGTATTCTGGCCCTGATGCGGCCGCCGGTCTGTTTGACGGGACAAGTTCGTTTCCACTGAGACGTAGATGGCTGGATTGGGCGTAGGTTTGGACGTATCCGCGCGGCAGGCGCAGACGCAAGTTCTGTCGCACCAGATGCAGCAGTCGTTGGCGATGCTGGCGATGACGTCGGTGGAGTTGCGCGCGGAACTCCAACGCCAGATGGCCCAGAACCCCGTGATCGACGACGTGCAAAGCCGCACGGAACGGGCGATGTCCGAGGCCCTGCCGGAGGAACATACGGGCGCGGCGACGACGGAGCGGGAACTCGACTTCACGCCGGACGGCGCGGCGGCGCAGTCGATTCTGGGAACGGACGACGGTTACCGCGACTATTTTCTGGGCAACTTGTCGAGCGCGTCAGGCGATGAAGAGGCGCAGACCCGGCGTCAGCGGATGTTCGATCTTGAAGTCAAGGAGGAGACGTTGCAGGAGCATCTTCTGCGACAAGTCGCGCTGTCGGACATCCCCCGTGCGGATCGCGGGCTGGCCGAATCCTTGATCGGCAACATTGACGACGACGGGTATTTTCGCGGCTCGCTGACGGACATCGCCTGGGTCTCCGGGACATCCGAGCAGAAGCTCCTCGACATTCTCGCGCAGATTCGGACGTTCGATCCGATGGGGTGCGGGGCGCGGGACTTGCGGGAGTGTCTGCTGGCCCAGATGGAAAAACTGGACGATTCGCCGTGGGAGGACGAAGTGCGGACGCTCATCGACGGGCATCTGCCGGACGTGGCCGCCCATCGCGAAGGCGAACTTTGCCGGTTGCTGCACGTGACGCCCGCCGAGTATGCGAAGATCCTGGCGGAACTGCGGACGCTCGACCCGAAGCCCGGCCGCAATCCGTCCGACGGTCTTGCGTTCCTTCCGCGTGATCGGAAGGGCGACTACGTGCGGCCGGAGGTGTTCGCGGTGCAGACGGACGACGGCGCGTGGAAGGTGCGCGTCGACGCGCGCGATCTGCCCGATATCCACATCTCGCCGCGCTACCAGAAGATGTTGGCGGATCCGAATTGTGCGGCGGACGTCAAATCCTACATTCGTGAGAAGATTCGTGCGGCGCAGACGTTGCGCGAATCGCTTGCGCGGCGGCAGGACACGATTCGGAACATCGCCCAGGCAATCGTCGATGCGCAGCCCGATTTCTTCGAGAAGGGAAAAGAGGGGTTGCGGCCGTTGACGATGCAGCAGATCGCCGAAAAGACGGGCGTCCACAACACGACCGTGTCGCGCACGGTCAAGAACAAATACATCGCGACGCCGTTCGGCGTGGTGGAACTGGGGAGTTTCTTTACGGCGGGATTGAGTACGGCGTCGGGCGAGCGGGTCTCCAACGTCACCATCCAGGACGAGATTCGCCGGCTTATCGACGCGGAGGATCGTCGGCAGCCGCTGGCGGACGAGCGAATTGCGGAGATTCTGAAGGAGAAGGGCATCGTCATCGCGCGGCGGACGGTGGCGAAGTACCGCAAAGCCCTGGGCATCGAAGGGACGAACGAACGGCGCATCAAATGAAAACGCATTTCGCCAGGATTTGCTATACTTGCCCTTTCCATGCAAAAACAGAAGGTCAGTTACGTCGAGCGGCTTGAGCATTCGCTCGTGAAAGTCATCCAGCAACCGGGCGCGGATCGGGACGTCCGTGGCGGGATGCGGGTCGTGTTGGCCGTGTTGAAAGGCATTTCCTGCATCTTCCGAGTCGTCGTGGCCGTTCGCTACTGGTTCTACGACCTCGGGATTCTGCGCCGTTTCCCGTTGGGCGTCCAGACGATTTCCATCGGCAATGTGACGGCGGGCGGGACGGGCAAGACGCCCGTTACGGAAAAGTTCGCGCGTGAACTGACGCGGGCGGGGCGGAAGGTGGCCATCCTTTCGCGGGGCTACCGTCGCAAGGAAAAGCCCTGGTGGCAGCGGATGCTTTCGTCCGTCATTGAACCGCCGCTCGTCGTGAGCGACGGGCGGCAGATTCTGCTGGATGCCGCGACGGGCGGCGACGAGCCGTACATGCTGGCCGCGAATCTGCCGGGCGTTTGCGTGGTGGTGGATCGCAATCGCGTGAAGGCCGGCCGTTACGCCATTTCGCGATTCGGGTGCGACACGCTCATTCTCGACGACGGGTTCCAGTACCAGAAGCTGAAACATTCGCTGGAAGTCGTGCTTGTGGACAAAACCAACCCCTTCGGCAACGGCCATATGCTGCCGCGCGGCGTCTTGCGCGAACCCGCCCGGCACATTTCACGTGCGGACTTCATCTTCATTACGAAGTCGGACGGGCAGACCGACGAGGTTCGGCGGCGCATCCGCGCCTACAACAAAACGGCCGAAATCATCGAATGTCGCCACGCGCCACGTCTGTTGAAGGACGTTTGGAGTCGCGAAGAAAAGCCGCTCGATTGGATTCGGGGCAAGACGCTGACGACGTTGTCCGGCATTGCCGTGCCGCAGGGATTCGAGGATTCGCTGCGCAAACTCGGCGCGCGCGTGATCTGGTGCGAGCGCTACGCAGACCACCATCGCTACGATGCGTCCGAGATTCTCTTCGCGCTCAACAAGACGGCCAACCTTCATGCCGACGCGCTGATTACCACGGAGAAGGACGCCGTGCGTTTTCCGCGCTTCGAGACGACGCCCGTGCCGTGCTACTACCTGCGTGTGGATATCGAAATCCTGAACGGCGCGGAAAACTTCGCCACGGCCGTCGATCATATCTGCAATATCCGTCCGCGCACGGCGGGGACGAATCGTACGCCCGCACACGGGCGGCCTTAGCCCCCCCCCCCCTATTCTCCTGCCGTCTGAAACTTGTCAGAATCGGGCTGGGCGTATTTGCTATAATGATGCCATGGAAAAGATCGCGACAGACATCTACACGTTCGAGAAACTTCGTACGAATGGCTTTACGTACGTCGATAAAACGAGTCGGCTGTTGCCGCTTGTCGACATGTCGGTCGGGGTTCAATTCTTCATCGCCCG
>CAZTHR010000036.1:0-13014 GCA_964613265.1 uncultured Lentisphaeraceae bacterium
CGGCGGGACATCTGCTCGGCTGCCGCATGGCGGGGCGGGACGCCCCGCCCTACCGAATGGCGAAACATCTGCCGTCAGCGGAAAATGAGCAGCGTCCCGGCCGGCTCGTAGGGCGAACGCTCGTAGACGTACCACGCCTTGCGCGAACCGGCACGGTAGACGCCTTTCACACCCGCCGGGGCCACAGCGCGTTCGGCGTCCGTGAGCGACGTCATCAGATCCGTCCAGCCGAGGAACGGCGAGGCGTGTAGCGTCGTCTGTTTTGCGCCATCCGAGGTTTGAATGGCCGCGAGCACGGTGTCCACCGTCTCCGCGTCGAGCACCGGGCCGTTGAAATGGACGTCCGTAAGCGCGGTCGTTCCGGCGAACACGCTTGACGCGCCCAGCGGCCCCGTAAACGCTAGACGTTTTGTCCCAAGATGGATTGTCGTGAGTTTCTTGCAGTCCGCGAACGCCATGTCGCCCAGCGAGGTAAGTGAAAGCCCGTTCGTACCGAGGACGACCGCCGTCATCGCCGCCATTTGGTAAAAGGCGTTCGTGCCGACGGTCTGGACGTTTGGAAGCGACAACGTCCCCGGCAAGGGAGCGCAATCTCTGAACGCCAGGTCGGCGAGGTTCGTGACGCCCGAAAGATCCCAGTCCGTCATGGACGTCGCATTTCCAGGAGCGGGCACAAACCTTCCGGCCAGAAACGTGGTCTGGATGCGCGTGACGGACGGAATCCGCAAGAGAACGTACGTGAGCATCGTCTCCCCGTTGATGAAGAACTGTGTCAACGGCCCCGTCCAGTGTGGGCAGATCATCACCAATTCTTCCAGCGGCCAGGCGCACCAATTGTCGTAGTTCACGTCGGCGCGGCCTCCAACGAGCGTTTCCGGATAGGTGAGGCGCGTCGGGATGTGCCGAATCGTCCCGCGCTCCACCATCTGCTCGTATTCTTCTGACTGCCACCGCGCAAGCGATCCGGCATAGTCGATCGTCCAGGCCTTCCCCTCGGAATCCCACACCTTGCCGTTCAGATTGAGATCGCCCTCGCCCTCCTTCTGATTCACGCCATCCACGTCATCGGGGTACATGCAGCCCTTGTCGACCTTGTCCGCGGCCTTGCCGATTCCGAGCGTGCGGGCGGCCGTGTCGCGTTTAAAGACGCAGATTTTCCAAATGCCGTTATGCATCGTACGTCCCGGCTCCTCTTCGTCCGTCATCAGCCAGTCGTGGGCGAAGACGGCCGTGACAGACAAATCCAATCCCATGTCGCGCGTCACCGTGAGTGGGTTCATCCGCTCGTATTCGCGCGGGACGCCCGTCCAGCGAAGGAAGGTCGACCGTCGCGGGTCTGTGTCGCCGGCGACGCGTCCCTCGGCCGTCGCGCTCAACGTCACCACGTCGCCCTCCCGCACCACGCCGTCGTCGGAAAGCCCCGTCACCGTCACCGACTCACGGTAGCGTTCGCTGAAGCGGGGATCCTGGACGCCGTTCACGCGCAGGAGCGCATAGCGTTGCAGACGCTGCGGCCGCGCCGTGTTGAACGTCTCGGCCGGTACAAAACCGCCGTTTGCATCCGCCACCGCGAACAGATTGGACCACGCGGGCGTATCGAACGCATAGAACGTAATGGCCCCCTCAGCCGTGTCCGCCGTGCCGAACGTATAGGCGGTCGCGTCTTTGGCATCTCGTTCAATCGTCGGCGGATTTCCCCGGAAGAAGACCGTCTTGAGCGCGGAACATCCCCAAAAGGCGTTCGTGCCGATCGTCGTCGCGGACGTTCCGTTCGCGCCGAGAACGACGTTCGTCAGGCTTGTGCAGTTCTTGAAGGCCGTGGCGCCGATGGCGGACAGCGCGTTCCCCGTCGTCCCCAGTTCGACTTCCTGCATACGTGAACAATCGGCGAACGCGCCGACGTTCACCACCGTCTGCAGGGACGGCAGATACAACTTGCCCCCATAGCCCTTCCCCCTCAGACATCCCCATGTAGACCCACAGGTCGTCACGCTGCGCAAATCCCAGAGCCCGAGATCCGTCTTCGGCCAACTGCCGCCGCTCTGGAGCGGCCCGCCGTCGAACGCCGTCGCCTTGGGACAGACGAGCACGATGTTGGTGGGCCAAGTTCCGTTCAAGACCCAGTTGCCGGGATTGCCCGTGAAATAAGGCTCGTTGATGATGATGTCCGTTTTGAGATTCGTGGCATAGGGCGCCCCATCACAATGGAAGACATTGCCGTTCCAGCCATCCGCATCGAGCGTACCAGGGGAATGGAATCCTGTGATGTTCCAAGCGGGCGTCGCGTTGCCATGGCCGTCGTTCGTCCTAAAAAGCCAGTTTCTCAAGAAGGAGAACTGCCAGACGGCGTTCGTGCCATGCTCGTCCTTCCCCGTGATGACACCGCGCATATCGAGATACCCACCGCCGGACGCGATGCCGGCACCATACACATTGTCGTTCGTCAGGTGTCCCACGATGACGCCGTACCCCTTCGGCACGAGGGTGTTGTTGTTGATCGGCCGCGGATCTGAGAGATTGCGCGCCACGTTGAGAACGATGTCGTTCTGGTCGTTCGAACAGATGCCGACATTGAAGGTGTCGTTCGTCCAGACGAGCGTCCAGTTCGGCAGGGCGCCATGGGCGAACGATCCAAGACAGACAAAAAGAGCGGCCGTCCGAACGCCCGCTCGACGAATTCGCGACACGAATCCACGACAGATTTCCATGCGATTATCCTCTGTGCAAGTTTTTGTGCGGCACGGCCGCTCTCCACACATGGGACAGCGCCGAATCCGCCGTTAACGCCTCCTATTATGACATTTTTTTTTCTACCCCGTCAAGCCCCCCTGCTTGGGAAATCCGATTTTTCAATCCATGTCGAGCAATTCGTGGGCGAAGGTGGAATAGTCCGACCGGCCGTCGGCGATGAACTTGATGGCCGAACGCGGATGGCAGTTCATCACGCCCGTCAGCAGATAGGGGATATCATAGCCCCATTTCACGCCCGCCGCCTTGAGCGGCATCATCCATTTCTCAATGAACGCGATAATCGGCAACGCCGAGTACTTCGGGTTCTTGAGGAAACTCAACAGCTGTTCCGAAAAACAGTTGCCCGCGCCGCGTCCCATGCCGTTCACCGTGACGTCGAGATAGTTCACGCCGTGGCGGCACGATTCAATCGTGTTCGCGAACGCCAGCTGCTGGTTGTTGTGTCCGTGGAATCCAACCTGCTTGTCCCGCATCGCTTCGACGTACCGACGCGAATAGGCCGCAATCTGCTCCGGATAGAAATTGCCGTAGGAATCGACCAGATAGAGCAGATCCGCCGGGGACTTCGCAATCATTTCCAGTCCCTGCTGCAAATCCTCGCCCGCCACCTTGGAGACGGCCATGAGGTTGCACGACACCTCATACCCTTTCGCCTTGGCATCCTCGATCATGTCGATCGCCAGCGGAATCTGATGGATGTAGCAGGCCACGCGAATCATGTCCACCACGCTGTCCTTCCTCGGAAGGATGTCCGTTTTGTAATCCGTCCGCCCCGCGTCCGCCATCACAGCGATTTTGAGCGGCGTCTTGTTCTCGCCGACAATGGCGCGAATATCCGCCTCGTCCGAAAACTTCCACTTGCCGTACTCGTTGGGATTGAACACGTTTTTGGACGCGCGATAGCCGAATTCCATGTAATCCACGCCCGCCGCGAGGTTGGCCTCGTAGAGCGCTTTCACGAACTCGTCCGTGAAGCCGAAATTGTTAACGAGGCCGCCATCGCGCATCGTCGCGTCAAACACCTTGATGTCTGGGCAGTAGTCCATCATGTTCCTATCGCTCATGTTCACGCACTCCGTATCCTTTTCAACCGAATCGGACAGGTGCTTTCCATTCGAACTCCGGCCGTCCGCCGGCTTTTCGACCCCGGCCGGCAATAGCCAGGAGCGTCCATTCGAGACGGCGCCCGGAATCCTTCCGGACGCGCAGAAATCGCGGACGCGCCGTGTCGACACGTTCCATGCTTCCGCGATTTCCGCAACCGTTTTGAATCCTTCCGATTTCATGTGCCGCGTATTGTAGCAAACTTCCGTTCGGAATGAAAGCACAAAACGGAAGGAATCATCAGAATTTCATGTCGACCTGCCAACGGAAGAAGTAGGCCGGCTTGGAACTATCAAAATAGTCGCCTGGATTGAAGAGTTCGGCGACGACATGGCCGAAGAACTCGAAGCGATCCCAACCCGTGGCGTTCTGCGGGGCGAGGCGGATGGGAAAGTCGTAGCGGGCCGCGCTCAACCAACCCTTGTACAGGGAATCGCCCGTACCGTCTGCATGACCGAGGCCATCCTGCACCATTGCGAACATCGGTCCCGAATAGACGTAGAAGCCGTGGTGGCGGCCGAAGTTCATCGTGAGCTTCGGATAGGTGTAGAGCATGTTCGACCAGTAGCAGTTGCCATAGAGGTTGCCATAGACGAGCATTTCGCTTTCACGGCAATGACGCGCCCAAAGCGGGTCCCAGGCCGTGTCGTTATCGTCGTCCTCCGTCCGGTGGCGGTCGCCCGAATAGTAGGTATTGCACCACGCGAGGACGGGCTTGTATGCTTTGAAGGCGTCCGGCCGGTAGTCTACTTCGAGGTAGCCCATGTAACCGCCAGCCTGACGGTTGCCGTTCAGAATGCGGCCAAACTGCTTCGCGCCTTCCAGCACCATTCCCCAGTTGTCGTTGAATTGCGGTTTCAGCAACGCGCCAACGGTCGTCAGTTCCTTGGCGGGCTTCTTTTCGCCCAACACGGTGGCCGTATATTCCTCATTACGTTTGAACACCGTGTAGACCTCGAACGGCAGATGACGGTCGAACGCCGCGTCGGAATAGACGAGGCCGCCGCCCCATTCGTCCATCTGGTTGTCGTCGGCCATGTTGATCGGGTTCATCGACCGGCCACGGCTCTGCCGATTGCCCCAGCGCAGGTTGTTGCGTCCGTTGTTGTAGATGAAGAACGCATCGAGCTTGCGAATCTCGTCGAGATGGAAGCGCAGACGAATCATGTCGGCGAAAATCGTCCGCGATCCGTCGATCGGCGTACCGTCGCCGAGAATGCGGTCGAGCCCGTAAAGTCCGTGCAGCCCGCCGTCGACGACCTCCATCATATCCTGCCGACCCGCCCGGAAATCGAATTCCTCCACGCCGAGCGACGCAAGCCAATCAGCCGTCAACCCCGTCCCTTCGAGATAGAGATTGTCCAGATAGACCTCGTCCGGAAACGTATAGCTGCGCCTCTTCCGTTTCACGCCGTTCTTGACCACGTGTTCGCGGAACTCGTCGCCAATGCGCGTGTAGAGGCGGAACGGGCCGCCCTCGATCTGAAACCACGCACGGGGGCGGATGCGGAAATGGTTCGCGTTCTTGCCGCGCCGGGCCGTGCTGATGGAATAGGGATGGCCGGGATTGCCGGGTATATTGTCCATCATCTCCTGGCGCAAACGGAAATCGCCACCCGCGTCGAACGCCCAACCGGCATCGTCCTCCGCTTCGACCGGCGCCGTTTCCACCGCCCGCACGGGCGCGGCCGCACAGCAACACGCCGCAAGGCCTGTCATCCACATTTTCCTGAAGTTCATGTGCATGAGTATAGCAAAACGGGCTTTCGGCGTGAAGAGACGGAATATGCTATAATTCACCTCCAACAGAAAACATTGGAGAACAACATGATCCGCGTCAATGAAAACTATCTGAAAATCCAGGCCTCCTACCTCTTCACCGAAATCGCCCACCGCGTGAAAGCCTACCAGGACGCGCATCCCGACGCCCAAATCATCCGTCTCGGCATCGGCGACGTCACCGAACCGCTGGCGCCCGCCGTCCTTGAAGCCATGCACAAGGCCGTCGACGATGAAGGCCGCCGCGAAACGTTCCACGGCTACGGCCCCGAACAGGGCTACGCCTTCCTTCGCGACGCCATCGCCGCGCACGACTATCAGGCCCGCGGCATCGACGTGGCGGCGGACGAAGTATTTGTCTCCGACGGCGCCAAATGCGACTGCGGCAACATCCAGGAACTTTTCGGGCCGGATGTGAAAATCGCCGTCGGCGATCCCGTCTATCCCGTCTACGTGGACACGAACGTCATGGCCGGCCGCACGGGGACAAACACGAATGGACGCTACGCGGGTCTCGTCTACCTCGCCTGCACGGCCGCCAACGGCTACGTGCCCACGCCCGCCGATCTCACCGCGCCGGTCGATGCCGTCTACCTGTGCTATCCGAACAACCCCACGGGCGCCGTTGCCACGAAAGCGCAGCTTCAGGCGTGGGTGGATTGGGCGAATGCGAACAAAGCCCTTCTCCTCTTTGACGCCGCCTACGAGGCGTTCATCCGCACACCCGGCATCCCCCACTCGATCTACGAGTGTCCGGGCGCGCGCACGTGCGCAATCGAGTTCCGTTCCTACTCCAAGACCGCCGGTTTCACGGGCGTCCGTTGCGGCTACACCGTCGTGCCGAAAGGCCTGATGGCCTACACCGCCGGCGGCGAAGCGGTCGAACTGCGTCCGTTCTGGACGCGCCGCCAAACGACGAAGTTCAACGGTTGCTCCTACGTCACGCAACGCGGCGCGGCGGCAATCTACACGGACGCCGGCCAGGCGCAGACGAAAGCGACGATCGATTTCTACCTTGAAAACGCCAAACTGATGAAAGACGCGCTCGTCAAGCTGGGCTACAACGTCACGGGCGGCACGGATTCCCCGTATCTCTGGGTGGACGTCAAGGGCGATTCCTGGGCGTTCTTCGACAAGTTGCTTGCGGATGCGCACATCGTCACGACGCCCGGCGCCGGCTTCGGCCAGGCGGGCGAGGGCTACATCCGCATTTCCGCGTTCAACAGCCGCGCCAACGTCCTGACGGCCATTGAACGCCTGACGCGCGTGCTGGGCTGATCGCCCGTCGCCGCGTCACAACGTTTCCAGAAGAGCCGCCGCGCGGGCATCCCCCGTTGCGGCGGCTTTCTGCAACAGGAATCGATAGTACGTCTCCGCCCCCGATTCGTAGGCGGCGCTCATGCGCGGCCCGACGCACCATCCCGCCGCAAAGCCGACGGCCAGACAGACCAGCAACACCCCGACGGCCATCCGTCCGGCGCCCCGCCGCAACGGCGGCTCCGCCGTCCCGCACAGGGCGCGATCCGACATTGACCGTGCGAACCAAAAACCGCACAGGCCGCCCGCCAGCAAACCGCCGACATGCGCCGACAAATCAACGCCTGGCAACAGACTAATCAACAAGTTGAGCACGAGAAACTTTCCGTTCTGCATGAACACGGATTTGATCGTCGCCGGATCGTACCCACATCGCCGGTAGACGAGCGGGAGGAAGACGGCGAACGCGCCGAAGAGGCCGAAGACACCCGCCGACGCGCCCACGCCCACAATCGTCGGATGCATCAACCCTGACGCCACCGCGCCCGCCACAACGGACGCCCCGTAAACCAGCGACGTCCGTCCCAACCCCAGCAAGCGCGTGCACAACGGCCAGAACGCCCACAGGCAACTCAGGTTCATCACGAGATGGAGCGGCCCGCCATGCAGGAACGCATACGTCACGAGCCGACCGAATTCCCCTTGCCGCACGGCCGCACCGCAGTTCCCGCCGCACACAAACAGCGTCAGCGTGTCCGGTCCGTTCCAGAGCGCATTCAACGCGGCCATCACGCCCGGCTGGTTTTCCGCGTCGCAGACCATCGCCAGCCCCGCCGTCGCACCATAGACCAGCACACAGAGGGCGGATAGCACGAACAGCACGACCGCGCTCCGCCGCGCCCCGAGTTCCGAAAAGAACTGCCGCATCACGACCGCCACGCTCACTTCGCGTTCTTCGCGTCAGCCGCCGCCGCGCGTTTGAACTGCGCGATACGCGCGCGCAGGGCCTTGACCATTTCCAGCGGCTCGGACAAGCCTTGGACGGAGGCTTCGAGCGGGCACAACCCGTCCCGCGCACGGTTGAGGATACGCGGCACGTTCGTATCGCCCGAACAGGGAATCCCCTTCTCCTTCAAGAACGCCTCGGCCTCCGCGCTGATCAACACGCCGTGGACACGCGCCGCGCCGCCCGCGACGGCAATCGCCGCCGCCGCACGACCGATGACCTTGTCGATTACCCACGCACCCGCCAGATCTTTCGGCCGCGTGTCGTAGAACGCCAAAAGCGGCGACACGCCGCCACCCTGGTTTTGCGCCACAATGACGCCATGCTTCACCAGCACGACGGCCGCTTTGTTCTGGGAGAAAAGGACGCGCGCCTCTTCGAGGACGTCTGCCTCGCCCATGCGCCGGACTTCACGTTGACGTTCCAAGCCCTCGACGACAAGCGCGGGCAGTGGACGCGCCGGACACAGGTGTTCACACGCGCCGCAACCAATGCACCGGTCACGGTCGACCACCGGCACCTTCGGCGCCGCCTTGTCCGCCGGATTCGTCGCAACAAGCGTAATCGCGTTCACAGGGCAATGGCGTTCACACGCCGTGCAAGACACGCCCTCCGCCGCCGCGAGGCAGCGTTCCTTGTGCCACACGGCGAACCCGACATGCACGTTCGGCTTGTCGGCCGGGGTGAGCGGATGGATGGCGCCGGCGGGACAAACCTGTCCGCACGTCGTGCATTCGGGACGACAATAGCCCTTCTCGAACCCCATTTCCGGCTGCCGCGCAAACCGCGCTCCACGCGCAGGGCGCAACACGCCATTCGGGCAGCGCGTCACGCAGAGCTGACAGCTCACGCACGTCCGGCGGAAGCGGTCGATGGAGACCGCGCCGGGCGGCAGTACGGGGCGTTCACGCGCGGGCGTACCCGGAAAGGAGACTTCGGCGTATCCGCCGTCCGTCGTCTTCTCGTCGGCCACGGCACACGCGACGACTGTCGTGCCCAGTCCCGTCAGAAAGGTACGGCGTTTTACGCCGAAAGAATCGTGGACGCGCTTCATCGTCCGTTCCTCCTCAACTTGTCCACAAAACCGTCCACGCGGCGCATCCAGCCGGGGATGTCGATCGACTGCGGGCAGTGCGACACGCAGCGTCCGCACGTCGTGCAGCGGTCGGCCCGCCGCAATTCGGGCACGGCCTTCCAGTAGTCCAGCAGAAAACGGCGACGGTGGGCCGGATAGTCCGGATCGGACGGATTGCCGGGCAGACGGCCGCCGGTGGCGGCCTCGTTCCACGCGGCGAAAATCGCGGGGATGTCGAGACCGTACGGACACGGCATACAGTAGGCACAGGCCGTGCAGGGCACGGCGTCGTCGGACAGAAACGCCTGGGCCGCGCGTTCGAGCATCGCGAACTCGTCGGCGGACAACGGTTTCAGCGGCGACAGCGTTTTCACGTTCTCCTCGATATGTTCGAGGTACGTCATGCCGCTCAACACGGTCAGAATTTTCGGATGCGTCCCTGCGAAACGGAACGCCCATTTCGCGGGCGTGGCCTGTGGATCGAGCGCCGCCATGCGGTGCGTCATGCTGGCGTTCGCGCGCGCCAGGCGGCCGCCAAGCAGCGGTTCCATCACCACGACGGGGATGTCCCGTTCCGCCAGCAGGTTGTAGAGCGTTTCCGCGTTCACGTTGCGGGGGTTGACCGCATGGGCGTGACGCCAGTCCACGTAGTTGAGCTGAATCTGCACGAAATCCCAGTGGACTTTATCGTGCATCGCCAACGCATGGCGGAAAACCGCTTCGCTGCCATGGAAGGAAAAACCAAGATTCCGGATGCGGCCGGCCTCACGCTCCTTCATCAGGAAGTCGAGCATTCCGTTGTCGATGAAGCGCGTGTTGAACACCTTCATCGCGTTCTCGCCCCCGCCGCCGATGGAATGGAGCAAATAGAAGTCGATTACATCCGTCCGCAACAACTGGCGCGACGTCTCGTACATCTTGACCGAGGCTGCATGGGTCTGCGTCTGATCCGCGAAGTTCGAGAGCTTCGTCGCCACGCGCCACGTGCGGCGGGGATGTTTCGCCAGGGCGTCGCCCAGGACTTTTTCAGACTCGCCACGACAGTAGGCGGGCGATGTGTCAAAGTAGTTCACGCCGTGGGCGATGCAATAGTCGATCTGTTTCTGGACGGCGGCGAGATCGATCGGCGCGGTGGAGCCGCCGCGAAACGTGTTCGCGTGGCTACCGTCAACCGTCGGATAGCGCATCGCGCCATAGCCCAGCAAACTCGCCTTCTCGCCATGGGCGTCCGTCCGATAGGTCATCGGCGACGGCGCGGCCGGCGGATGGGCGAGCGCGGCAAAGAACGCGCGTCGGTTCATTTCTTTTTTCCTTCTTCGATTTCACGGGGCAGAAAACCCTCGGCACAGGCCAAGGAGACGAAAAACGTCGACAACACGGCCGCCGAACGCATCGGGCAGTCGCCAAACGCATGAACGATCAGCGCCGTGTCGCCCAAAAGAATCCAGAACGCGCCGGCGGGAAAGCAGTAGATCACGCAGGGTTTGGGCGGCGCCTTGTCCGCCGTCATGAAACTCGCCGCTCGGTTAAGTTTGAACCACGTGCGCGCGAGCGGCACGAGAAGGCAGATGAAAATCGCCGCGAGGCAGATAAAACCGACGGCTCCGTGCTCGCACAGGAATTGCAGGTAGTCGTTGTGCACGTTCGCGCCACCATCGATCTGAATCTGCTTGAGTTCGTCCTCCGTCATGTACGACCGCGCGAAATGACGGTAGCCCCAACCGCCAACACCAAACGCGGGATGGGCTTTGAAAATCTCGAACGCCACGCGCGTATGGTACTGGCTCTTCCCCGACACGCGATCCAGCACGGCCAACGAATCGAGCGAATGGACTTCCGTACCCAGATCCGACGGCGCGAACACGTAGACGGCCAACAGGAACGCAAGCGCCCCGCCGAACGCGAACGCGGCACGTTTGACGCGGCGGACGCGATCATGACGCGAAAAGAGCAGCCAAACTTCGTAGTAGACGAACGCGACGAACGCGAGGATCGACACCATCAGAATCGCCGCACGGCTGAGCGTGGCCAACGCCGCAAAGAAATTCAACACGACCGCAACGAGCGGGTAGTGCGCAGAAATCCAGCGCACCAACGCACGGTCGTGCCCCACCGTGGCGTCGGGCGGCGGACGATCCGCGACGGCAACGACACGGTACTGCCAGAGGCCGACGGAAAAGGCAAACGTCATCGTGAAGAACGAGCCGCCCATGTTGGGGTAACCGAACGTGGAGAAAAAGGTCGAAAACGTCTCATCGCCCCAAAACGGCGACGTCGCGCCTGTCAGCTGCTGGATGAACCCGAAGACGGCCAGCGCAGCCGAATTCCAGACGAGCATTTCAAGGAGCATCCGCTTTCCGTGGCGCGACAACGCATGGCGCACGGCGAGCATCGCCGTAAGCGCGGGCACGAACCACTGGATGACACCGTAATGTTCCGACACGTTCACGCAGAACGGCAGAAACGCGAGCGGTGGAGCGGCGTCCGCACCCGCCTGAATCGCCGCCCGGTCGCAGAACACACACAGTCCGCTGTTCACGAGCGGCACAAGCAGAACGAACAGGAAGACGAGCGCAAGATAGAACACGGGATCGCGCCGCACATGCCACCAGCACCGCCGCCGCGCCGCAACGGCGTCCTCGTAGGGGCGACGCTGCGGAAAGAAAAGAAAGCCCTCGAAAAGGAGCGCCAGCAACCACGGCATGACGGGTTTCAACGGCGCGGCCTGCGACCCACCGAAAATCCAGGCGAACGCCGCCATCGTCAGAAACACGAGATAGACCGGCAGATTCCGAATAAGAAAATCCACCATCATGCGCCACCTTTCACGTCTTGGAAAGCGAAAATTTCTACAGACAATTTCATGGACGTGATTATACCAAAAAATCGCGCGTCAAACGTTGTAGACACGTTCCACGCGGTTGCCGAACGAGCAGATGATGTCGTACGCATGTGTGCCTTTGAGACGCGCCCAATCGTCCGGCGTGACGCGGAAACGCCCCTCGCCGCCGAGACAGACCACCTCGTCACCGGGCCGAACGTCGGGGGCGCGTGTGGCGTCCACCGTCGTGTAGTCCATCGAGATCCGCCCAATGACAGGACAGGGCTGACCATGGATGAGGACATGGCCGCGATTCGTCAACGCCAACGGCAGACCGTCCGCATAGCCGGCCGAAATCGTCGCCACGCGCGTGCGTCGGTTCAGACACCATGTACGTCCGTAGCCCAGCGTCGTCCCCGCCGGCAGATCGCGCACTTGGGCCACCCGCGTCTTGAGCGTCAGCACGTTCCGCACATCCAGCGCACGTGCGCCGTTGGGGTCGAACGAGCCGTGCAAGTTGATGCCCGTGCGGACTTGATTGAACGGCGGCCGCGCCGTGCGCGGAAAGTTGTTGATGGCGTCGGATGCCGCGATGTGAACCGTCTTGAACGTAATGCCGTCCCGCGCCACGTCGTCAAGAATCGCGCAGAATCGGTCGATCTGGTCGTCCGTAAACGTGTTGGCCGGCTCGTAGGCCATCGGGCAGTGCGAGAAAATGCCTTCGCAGTCAAGGTGCGGCAGACGCTTCACGGCGCGGATCACGCGCGGCGCGTCTTCCGCAAGGATGCCCAGACGCCCCATGCCCGTGTCGAGTTTGAAATGGACTTTGGCCTTCCGTCCTACTTTCCGCGCCGCGACGTCGATGGCTTCCGCCGTTGGGAGATCGATGACCGGCAGCGTCACGCCCGCCTCGACCATCGCTTCGATTTCATCGGGCAGAATAGAGGAGAGAATCTGAACGGGCTTGCCGTGTCCCGCCAGCTGCAACGCTTCAAACGGCTCCGCCACGCCGAATCCGGCACAGTCCGTCGCCGCCAGTGCCTCGGCGTAGGGCAACACGCCCAACCCGTAGGCATTGGCCTTCATCACGCACAGCACACGGGCGGGTCTCACGGCGGCGGCGATTTTACGGTAGTTTGCGGCAAGTTCCGCAAGATTGATTTCAACCCAGACACGTCTTTTCAAATTCATGGTGCGCGTATTCTACCACCTCGCCCCCGC
>CAZTHR010000037.1:0-12894 GCA_964613265.1 uncultured Lentisphaeraceae bacterium
CCGCGCCGTCGCATTTCGGCACGCTTTGTACGACGCATACCTTTGCGGAGAAAGTCGCGACATTGAAAGCCGCACGGCGGCTCGGGCTTGAAATCTGCTGCGGGGGAATCATCGGCATGGGGGAAAGCGATGAGCAGATTGTTGAATTCGCGTTCGCCCTCAAGGAAATCGCCCCCGATTCCATTCCGGTGAACGTGTTGCATCCGATTGCAGGGACGCCGCTTGGCGGAAATGGCGTCCTCTCCGCCGACAGGGTTGTCGACATTGTCGCCATTCTGAGGCTTGTCAATCCGTCCACGCCGCTTCGATTCGCGGGCGGTCGGGGCGACATGAGCGACGAGACGGCGGCGCGGTGCATCTACGTTGGAATGTCCGCCGGCATTGCCGGGCATCTTCTGACGACGCCGGGCGGGGATTTCGAAGACGACCGCCATTTGGCCGCACAGGCCGGATACGACGTCGCTGCGGATCTCCGACGTGAGTCGGAATGACGGCACGTGACGTGCACGGCGGCGTTTGGTAGAATGGGGGCATGAAATTCTACTGCCTGTGTATGAGTCCGGCCGTTGACGCCACGGTGGAACTGCCGTCCGCCCCACGCGGGACGGGCGAAATATTCAAAGACGTCGCCGAACACGAAAACGTGGGCGGCAAAGGGCTCAATGTGGCGCGTTGGCTGGCCATTCGCGGCGCGACGGTTGCGTGTGGCGGTCTGTTGGGCGAGGACAACGCCCGGCCGTTCGAGAAAGAGTTGGCGGCGCAGGGCGTGGCGGATCGCTTTTTGCGCGTACCGGGCGCGACGCGGCGCAATGAAATGCTCGTCTGGCCGGGCGGTAGCGTGAAGCTGAACCGCGCCGCGTTTCCGAGTCTGCGACAGGCGCCCGCGCCGGCCGACGTGTTGGCCGACGTCGATGCGGAAACGGTCTGCGTTTTTTCCGGCAGTCTGCCGCCCGTCTGTGGCGCGGACTACTACGCCCGGTGCGTGGCCGAGGCGAAGCGGCGTGGCGCGGTCGTCGTGCTGGACGCAAGTGGTGAACCGTTGCGCCGCGCCGTCTTTCCGGAATCGTCCGCCGCCGTGCCCGATGTCATCAAACCCAACGCCGACGAATGCGAACCGCTCGTCGGTTTCGTTCCACACACGCCCGACACGTTCCGCGCCGCCACGGCGCAGTTGAACGCGCGTGTCCCCTGTGCGATCATCTCCGACGGCGGCGCGGGCTGCTGGTTCAACGGGGCGTTTGTGGCCGCGCCGCCTGTGTCCGTGCTGGACACGACGGCCGCCGGCGACACGCTGTTGGCGGAGTGGATTTGGCGAACGTTCGGTGGCGCGTCCCGCGCGTCCTTCGCCGATGGGGAGACGGCCCGTTGGGCGGTGGCCGCCGGCAGTGCGGCCGTGACGATGCCCGGTAGTACGCCGCCGCCGCCCGACCTCGTTGCGCGTTTGTCGCTGGAAGTCGCCCCTTGATTATGATATACTGGAAAATCCTAAATTGATTTGGAGAAAAAAGAGAAATGGCGGATCAGATTTCATTCGACCCTCCGCGTGGTATGCGGGACTTCTATCCAGAGGACATGGCCTGGCGGAACAAGGTGTTCGACGCATTTCGCGCGGCGGGCGCGGCGGCGGGTTTCGAGCCGTATGACGCCTGTGTTGTCGAGAGCTACGAATTGCTGGCACGTAAGGCCGGCGAAGAGGTCGGCGAGCAGATCTACCATTTCCACGACAAGAGCGACCGCCATTTGGCCCTTCGCGCCGAAATGACGCCCACGCTCGCCCGCATGGTGGCCCAGCGGCAGGGCAGTCTGCCGTTTCCGATCAAGTGGACGACCATCGCCCAGTGTTTCCGTTACGAACGCATGACGAAGGGGCGCAAGCGCGAACACTACCAGTGGAATTTGGACATCGTCGGCGAAGAGAGCGTCCTGGCCGAAGTCGAGGTGCTGGGCGCCGCGTGTGACGCGCTTCGCCGCATGGGGTTGTCGAACGCCGATTTCCAAGTCCACGTCTCCAACCGCGCGTTGCTGTCCGAACTCCTCGCGGCGAGCGGCATTCCCGCCGAACGCCACGCGCAGGTGTTTCTTGCGCTCGACAAGCGCGGCAAGATGCCGGACGAAGAACTTGCGCTCATGATGACCGACAACGGGTTGTCCGAGGCGGACGTGAAGGCCGCGTTCGCGATCATGGACGTGAAGACGCTTGACGCGGCCGAGGCGTTGACGGGCGCGGCGGGGGGCAGCCCGGCCGTCGCCCAGTTGCGTGAACTCTTCCGCCTCGCGGATCTGGCGGGATTCGGATCGTGCCTCGTGTTCGACATTTCCGTCATTCGCGGCCTGAGCTACTACACGGGCATCGTGTTCGAGTGTTTCGACGCGAAGCGCGAATTTCGCGCGATTTTCGGCGGCGGCCGTTACGACAACCTGCTCACGGCGATTGGCGGCGAACCGGCGACGGCGGTTGGGCTGGGCTTTGGCGACGTGGTTGTCACGGAACTCCTCAAGGCGCGTCTGGGCGTCGAGGCCGCCGTGCCGCGCACGGGCGTCTACGTGGGCTTCATGTTCCCCGAACAGCGCGATGCGGCGCTCAAACTGGCCGCGAAACTTCGCACGACGGGCGAATGCGTGAATCTGGCGCTCAAGAAGGCCAAACCGAAACAGTTTTTTGCGCGTGCGGGCGCGTCGTCATGCGCGAAAGCCGTGTTCCTCGGCCCGGACGATGTGGCGGCCGGGCGGGCGAAGATGAAGGATCTCGCCACGCGGGAAGAGACGGTGCTTGAACTCTAAGCCGGACAGAAACGTGGCCGCCGTGCTGGCGGCGATGAAGAGCCGTCTGCTGCGCGTCCGTGCGGGGCTGGACGTCGGGTTCGCGGATGCGTCCGCCTCGCGAGCGTTTCGTGCGGCGCGGGGCGGCGTGTGGATGACCGTCGAGGACGGAGCGCATCTTCGTGCGCAGACGGCGGCGACGCTTGATCCCAAGACCGTGCTGGCGCTTGGCGAAGGCGGTGAATTGCCGTTTGAGGACAACCAGTTCGAGGTCGTGCTCGTGGCGACGGCGTTGTTGTCGGGTCAGCCGGCGCGTGTGGCCACGCTCGTCCGCGAAGTCCACCGTGTCCTGCACGGCGGCGGGTGTCTGATTTTTGCCGTGGAAAAGGCGTCGTCCGACGGTGCGGCGGGCTACACGCAGCGCGGCGTCTACGAGCTGTTGCGCGATGGGTTTGACGTCGTGGGGTTGAAACGGCCGGCGTGGTGGACGTTTGGGCTGGGCAGTCGGTTGATGACGGTCTGTGCGCGCCGCAAACATTGGCGCAATCGTGGGACGCCGATCGTCGGTGCGGCGATGCCTGTGTCGGCGGCCATGTTGTCGCCGCGTGACCGATAGGAAAAGGAGAACGGCGACGTGAAGACGTTTAACGGATTGAGAGGTTTCGTCGGGGCGTGTTTGCTGCTCCTCGCGGGCGGGCTGGGCGCGGCCGATGCGTCGCAGGCCGTGTTGCGGTTGCTGAACTCCCGTGCCGCCGGTTCCCTGCGTGGCTACGCCGAAGCGGCGGCGGACGTCGCGGAAGAGGCGCGGAAGGGCGGGACGGTCTGCGGTTATCTCCTCGCGATTGTGTCGCGCGATCCGGATGCGCCGGCGGCGGCGCAGCTCGATGCCACGACGTGTTCGAACTATCTGGCGCGGTGTCGCGGCCCCATCCAGCGGCTCGCACTGGAACGTGACAACGCGATGGCCTGGTACCTGCTGTCGTTGGAGACGGGGGATACGAACCTCCTCCGCCGTGCGGCGGTGCGCGGCAGCGCCCAGGCGGCCAACGCCTGGGGATCGCACATCTTTGCCCAGGCGATGACGCAGATGCGGTCGACGAATGAACTCGCCCGTGTGCTGGGCGAGGCCTACGGTTTCTTCAAGCAGGCCGCCGGCGAGGGCGATGCGAACGGTCTCTACAATCTGGGCATGTGCCTTTGGCGCGGGCTGGGCGTGGATCGGAACGACGTGGATGCGTTCAGTTGCTTCCGCGCTGCCGCCGAGAAGGGGCATCCGGAAGCGATCAACAACATCGGGTCGTTCTTCCGCGACGGCATTGTCGTCGAGAAAGACGTGGGGCTGGCGACGAAGTGGTTCGCGAAGTCGGCCAGTTATGAAAACCCGTACGGACAGTTCAACTACGCGCTCGCCCTTCGGCGCGGCGAGGGCGTGGCGGTGGATTTGGAAAAGGCGGCCGACCTTTTGAAAAAGGCGGCAGATGGCGGTTGCGTGGAGGCCATCAACGTCTACGGCGTCGTTCTGTGGAAGGGCGAGGGTGTGGCGGCCGATCCGCGTCAGGCGTTCGAGCTGTTCATGAAAGCGGCCGGGGCGGGCTACCCGCCCGCGATGGAGAACGTGTCGACGTGCTACGAGCGGGGCGTGGGCGTCGCCGTCGACGAACGGAAGGCCGTGGAATGGAAGATTCGCTCACGCGCCATGCAGGGCGACCGCAATGCGCGGGACTGGTTGCGGCAGAACGACGAACGCCCGCAGGAGTAAACGAGTTTTTGAAGAGAAAGAGTCGAGTAAGATGACAATGACAAAGAAGAGAGAGAAGTTGGGCGCCCAGGCCCTCGTGGATTCGTTGGCGAAGGCCGGTACGGAAGTGTTGTTCGGATATCCCGGCGGACAGGTCCTTGACGTCTTCAACTGCCTCCCCGAAGCGCCGTTCACGTTCATTCTCGGCCGCCACGAACAGGGATGCGTCCACATGGCGGACGGCTATGCGCGCGCGACGGGCAAGCCGGGCGTCTGTCTCGTGACGAGCGGCCCTGGCGCGACGAACACCGTCACGGGTCTCGCGACGGCGAACATGGACGGTGTGCCGCTCGTGTGCATCACGGGACAGGTGCCCATGGGGCAAATCGGCACGGACGCCTTTCAGGAGGCGGACATGAGCGGCATCTGCCGCGCCGTGACGAAGCACAGCTTCCTCGTGCAGAGCGCGGACGAAATTCCGGAGACGATTGCCGAGGCGTTCTACATCGCCACCCACGGCAAGCCCGGCCCCGTGGTCATCGACTTGCCGAAGAACGTCCAGCGCGCGCTGACGACGGCCGAGTATCCGGAGCGCGTCTGCCTCCGCGCCTACCATCCCGAATTCATGGCGACGGCCTCCCAGATGTCGCGTCTCGCAAAGCTGATCAACGAGGCCGAACGCCCCGTCATCTACGCGGGCGGCGGCGTGATCGCCGCCGGCGCGGCCAAGGACGTCGCCGCCCTCGCGCGTCGCGCGAACATCCCCGTGGCGACGACGCTGATGGGCCTGGGCGCCTTCCCCGAAACGGATCCGCTCTCCCTCCACCTCGCCGGAATGCACGGCACGGCTGCCGCGAACTATGCAATTGCCAAGTGCGATCTCCTTCTTGCGCTCGGCGTCCGCTTCAGCGACCGCGTGACGGGCAAGCTCGCCGCCTACGCGAAGAACGCGAAGATCGTGCACGTGGACTGCGATCCCTCGTCGATCAAGAAGAACGTGGGCGTGAGCCTCGGCATCGTGGCGGATGTGAAGGACGTGCTGACGGTCGTCTCTTCCCGCGTGAAGGCCGCGCAGCACGACGACTGGCTCGCGCAGATCGAGACGTGGCGCAAGGAACGCCCGATGGGTTACAAGCCGATGCACCCCGGCGTGATCATGCCGCAGAGCGTGATTGAGACGATTGACCGCGTGACGAAGGGCGAGGCGATTCTGTCCACCGACGTCGGCCAGCACCAGATGTGGAGCGCCCAGTACTTCCGCCACAAGTACGCTCGCCACTTCCTCACCTCCGGCGGCATGGGCACGATGGGCTTCGGCATTCCCGCCGCGATCGGCGCGGCGCTCGGCCGGCCCGACAAGAAGATCGTCGCCATCTGCGGCGACGGCGGCGCCCAGATGACGTTCGAGGAAGTCGTCTGCGCCGTGGAGCACAAGCTGCCCGTGACGTTCGTCGTGATCAACAACGGCTGTCTGGGCATGGTGCGCCAGTGGCAGGAGCTGTTCTACTCCAAGCGCTACGCCGATTCGATTCTCACGGTGAAGGGTCGCTGCGCGAACGAGCATCTCGACCAGGATCTGGAATACGACTATCTGCCGGATCTCGTCAAGCTCGCCCAGGCGCACGGCGCGGAGGCGTTCCGCGTGATCGATCCCGACAAGCTCGAACCGACGCTGAAGAAGGCGATCAATTCGAGCAAGACGACGTTCGTGGAAGTGATCGTCGAACCGCGCGCGAACGTCTATCCGATGCAGCCCGGCGGCCAGCCCGTCGAAGGCATGATCTTCGAGTGACGGACATGGCGGCGACGAATCCGTTTCTGTCGATTGGCACGTTCCCCGACTTCCCGGCGATGACGCCGGCCGCCGCCGACGCCGCACTGCCGCAGTTGCTGGCGGCGGCGGAAACCGTCGTCGCCGCGCTGGAGTGGAACGCCGTGCCGACGTGGGAGGGCTTTGTGCGTCCGCTCGACGACGCGACGCGCCCGCTGATGGAGGCGTGGGGACTCGTGGAGCATCTGCTGTCCGTCTGCAATTCGGCGGACTGGCGAGCGATTGAGGAGAAGTATCAGGGGCGCATCGTCGCCTTTTCACTCCGCGTCGGGCAGTCCCGGCGTTTCTACGAACTTGCCAAGGCCACGCCCGCCGAAACGCCGGCCCGCCGCCGCATTCTCGCGAAGATGGTGCAGGCCGCCGAACTCGCCGGCGTGGGGCTCGACGGCGCGAAGCAAAAACGCTTCAACGAAATCGAGGCCGAACTTGCCACGTTGGCGAACACGTTCAGCAACAACGTGCTGGACGCCACGAAGGCGTTTTCGCTGACGTTGACGGACGCCGCCGACGTCGACGGCGTGCCCGCGCGTCTGCGCACGGCGATGTCCGTCGTGGGCAAAGCTGACGAAGGCCCGTGGAAGGCGTCGGTGGAGGACGCCCTCTACGTGCCGCTGATGAAACACGTGAAGAGCCGCGCCGTGCGCGAGAAGTTGTTCCGCGCCCGCGCCACACGCGCGTCCGCCGGCGCGTTCGACAACACGTCGCACGTCGGTCGCATCCTCGCCCTTCGCGCAGAGCAGGCGCACCTGCTCGGTTGCGCGTCGTACGCCGAACTCTCGCTGAAGTCGAAGTGCGCCCCGTCCGTCGCCGCCGTCCACGCGATGCTCGACGGCCTTGCCGCCGCGTCGCGTCCGCCCGCCGCGCGTGAACGCGCCGAACTCGCCGCGTTCGCCGCCGCACATGGTTTTGCCGGATCGCTTGAACCGTGGGATTTTGCGTTCTGGGCGGAGCGTCTGCGCGAGGAGAAGTATGCGTATTCGGAAGAGGAACTGTCGCGCTACTTCAATCTGCCAACGGTTTTGAACGGACTCTTCAAGCTGACGGAACGTCTGTTCGGCGTGACCGTGGAGTCGGCGGACTGGACGGCGCCGGTCTGGCATCGGGACGTACGCTTCTTCCGCGTGAAGAACGCTGCCGGCGAGACGATTGCGCATTTCTACTTCGACCCCTATTCGCGGCCGGAGACGAAGCGCGGTGGCGCGTGGATGAACGAGCTTCGCACCCGCGAGGTGAAGCCCGACGGTACGGTCGTCCTGCCGCTCGCCCTCATCTGCTGCAACCAGGCCGTGCCGGACGCCGAGGGTCGTGCGCCCATGCGGTTTTCCGAAGTCGAAACGCTGTTCCACGAATTCGGCCACGCCCTCCAGCACATGCTCACAACGGTGGACGACGCCGGCGCGTCGGGGCTGAATCTCGTCGACTGGGACGCCGTCGAGGTCGCGTCGCAGTTCATGGAGAACTGGTGTTCGGACGTGCATACGGTCAAGCGTTTTGCGCGGCACATGGATACGTACACGGACATTCCCGACGACTTGCTGAACCGCGTTCGCGCCGCGAAGAACTTTCGCGCCGCCAGTGCGTCATTGCGCCAGATTGCGTTCGCGCGCGTGGACATGGAATTGCACGAGACGCCGCACACCGATCCCAATGCGTTCAAGAACGCCGTCTTCGCGGATTGCATTCCCGGCGCCACCGTGCCGGAGGACCGTTTCCTTGAATCGTTCACGCATATTTTCGCGGGCGGATACGCGGCGGGCTACTACGGTTACAAGTGGAGCGAAGTGATGAGCGCGGACGTTTTCGGCGCGTTCGAGGAGGCGGGGCTGGACAACGATGCCGCGACGGCGGCCGTTGGACGGAAGTACCGCGAGACGATTCTTGCCCTGGGCGGCAGTGTCGATCCGATGGAGGTCTTCAAGATGTTCCGAGGGCGTCCGCCGACGATCGACGCGCTGCTGCGCCAGACGGGTCTGAAGTGAAGCGATGAAAGAGGAGTGGATGCGATGAACATGAAAGCGATTGGGATGGCCTGCGTAGGCGCGTTGTGCGCGTGTGCGGCGGCGGCGGGTCTGACAGGCACGATGTCCGCGCCGCTGCTCGTGGCGGGTTCAGGACGCGCCTACGTGCTGATGCCCGACGGACGAATTGCGTGGGAGGCGAAGGGTTGCGGCAACATCCACCGCGTGGAACGGAAGGACGGATGGGTCTACTTCTCGAACGCCGACCTGTGGCGCGTGGACGTCGCGACAGGGCGGCGGGAACTCGTCTACCGCCCCTGCCCGACGGACGGACTGTTCGGGTTCGAGATTCAGCCGAACGGCAACGTGGTCGTTGCGGAAAACGGCACGGGCTACATCACGGAACTGGCGGCGGGCACGACGAACGCCGTCGTGAAGTTCAAGGGCGATGCGCGGCTGGCGGACGGAACGCTGCCGGGGTTGCACAACCGCTTCCGCATGATTCGCAAGACGCCGGCGGGGACGTATCTCGTCTGCTGCTCGTCCGCGAACATCGTCCGCGAGTACGATGCAACGGGACGTGAAATCTGGTCGCAGACGACGCCGCGCAAGACGAGTGGACACGCCCCGCTGGCGTTTGACGCTCTCCGCCGCGCAAACGGCAATACGCTCATTTCCCATCTCGGCGGCATAACCGAGTTCACGCCCGCGCACGAGGTGGTCTGGTCTGTCACGTGCGCCGACTTTCCGGAATTGAAGCTGGACAACCTCTGTGGCATTCAGGAGCTGCCGAACGGCAATCTCGTCGTCGGCACGTACGCGAACGGCCGTCCCGACGGTTCGCGCACGACGGCGTTTGAAATCACGCGGGACAAGAAGGTCGTCTGGTCCTATGCGCCGACGGGCGACCGCAACATGATGACGGCTTTTCTCGTCCCTGGCTGGAGCAAGTAGAAGCGACATGAAGACGAAGCAGTTCTGGTATCCGCTCCCCGAGCGATTGATTGCGCAGCATCCGAGTGAAACGCGCGGCGACGACCGCATGATGGTCTTGCATCGCGACACGGGAATGCTCGAACACCGCAAGGTGACGGATTTCCCCGACTACGTTACGGCGAATGACCTCATCGTTCTCAACGACACGAAGGTCTTTCCCGCACGTCTGATTGGCACGTGGCGCGATTCGTCCGGCGCGGTGGAAGTGCTGATGGTCTCGCCCGCGACGGACGCGGATTCGCTCGATGGCGCGGGGGCGCATGACGGGCGGGACGTCCTCACGTGGCGCGTGATGATCGGATCGGGACGTCCGTCGCGGGAAGGGCAGGTGGCCGTGTTTGGCCCGAACCGCGAACTGGAGGTCGTTCTGAAGGAAAAGGTCGGCGGCGGAATGTGGACGTGCGATTTCGTCTCGGAACGTCCGCTGGCCACGTTGCTGGATGAATTCGGCCACGTGCCGGTCCCGCCCTACGTCCACCGCGAGGGAACGCCGGAGGAGGAGCGGGCGGACCGCGAACGTTATCAGACGATTTACGCCAAACACGTCGGCAGCGTGGCGGCGCCGACGGCGGGGCTGCATTTCACGCCGGAGATTTTCGCCGCGCTTGACGCGAAGGGCGTGAAGCGTGTGGCCGTCACGCTGCACGTGGGGCCGGGCACGTTCCGTCCGGTGAAAGCGGAAAATATCGAAGACCACGAGATGGACTTCGAGGCGTTTACCGTGCCGCCGGAGACGGCCGACGCGATCAACGCCTGTCGTGCGCGGGGCGGGCGGATTTTCTGCATCGGATCGACGAGCGTCCGGACGCTGGAGACGGTGGCGTGTCGCGAACGCGGGCCGGACGATCCGCTGATGGCGGCGGGATCGGGGGCGAGCAACATCTTCATCTATCCGCCGTACACGTTCAAGGTGTGCGACTGTATGCTCACGAATTTCCATCTGCCGCAGTCCACGCTCCTCATGATGACGAGCGCATTGGCCGGGCGTGAACGAATGCTCTGCGCCTACGCAATGGCTGTTCGCGCGAACTATCGCTTCTTCAGTTACGGCGACTGCATGCTCATTGTGTAGCGCCATCTGAACCGTTCCTTCCGCGTCCGTGTGTGCGGCACGACATTCAGAACGTTTCCCTGCCGATGTTTCCCGTTGAACAGATCATCCCGCAGCTTGCGGATTCACTGGCGCGCAACCGCACGGTCGTGCTGCGCGCGCCGCCCGGCAGCGGCAAGACGACGTGCGTTCCGCCCGCGTTGCTGGATGCCGCCTTTCTGGGCGGACGAAAAATCCTCATGCTCGAACCGCGTCGGTTGGCGGCGCGGAGTTGCGCCGCGTTTATCGCCCGCAAACTGGGCGAACCCGTGGGCGAAACGGTGGGCTACCACGTGCGTCTCGAACATCGGACGAGTGCGCGGACGCGCCTTGAAATCGTTACGGAGGGGTTGCTCGCACAACGGCTTGTGAATGACCCCGAACTGGCGGACGTCGGGCTTGTCATTTTCGATGAATTTCACGAGCGTTCGCTACCGTGCGATCTCGGTTTCGCCATGACGCTCGACGTCCGCCGTGCCTTGCGTCCCGATTTGCGGATGCTCGTGATGTCGGCTACGCTCGATGTGGAATCCATCGCCGCGCATCTCGGCGATGCGGACGTCCACACGGCCGAGGCGCGGATGTACCCCGTCGAGACGCGCTTCCTTCAAATGGAATCCACCGCACCCATCGCTCTTCAAATGGAAGGGGCCGTGCGGCGGTTGCGTCCGGAACGGGAGGGGACGATTCTCTGTTTTCTGCCGGGCGAAGGCGAAATCCGTCGGTGCGCCGAGGCCCTGCGCGACGTGCCGGACGTCTATCCCCTCTATGGCGCGTTGTCGCGTGAGGAGCAGGACAAAGCCGTTGCGCCCTGCGACCGTCCTCGGGTCATTCTCGCCACGAGTATCGCCGAAACATCGCTGACGATTGCGGGCGTGACGACGGTCGTCGATTCGGGACTGATGCGCGTGAGCCGCTTTTCGCCGAGTTCGGGCATGAGCCGTCTGGAAACGTTGCGCTTGACCCGCGACCGGGCCGACCAGCGGCGTGGCCGTGCCGGACGTACGGGGCCGGGTGTCTGTCTGCGTCTTTGGACGGCCGCGCAGGATCGTCTGCTGCAACCCGCGATGCGCCCTGAAATCTTGGAGGCCGATTTGGCGTCGACGGTTCTTTCCTGCGCGGCGTGGGGAACGACGGCGTTGGATGGTCTGCCGTGGTTGACGCCGCCGCCGGCCAGCGCCTGGGCGAATGCGAAGGATTTGTTGCGTCTGCTGGGGGCGCTCGACGGCGACGGACGCCTGACCGACCACGGTACGCGCATGGCGCGTCTGCCCGTTCATCCGCGTCTCGCGAACATGATTCTCCGGACAGGCAACACGCGTCTGGCCGCGTTGCTCGAAGAGGGGGCGCCGCACGCGATCACGGACGTGCGTGATGTGCGTCCGACGCCGCGCATGAAGGAACTCGCCCGCCGTTGGGAGCGTCTGGCGCCGTCTGCGTCCGCCACGTCTTACCGCGAACCGGGTGAGGACCTTGTCTTCGCCTTTCCCGACCGTATCGCCCACAATCGCGGAAACGGCACGTTCCAGATGACGTGCGGGCGTGGCGCGTTCATGGAGCGCACGGAGGCGTTGGCGTCTGCCGACTATCTTGTCCTTTGCGACCTCGACGATCGCGGCGGCGACGCGAAAATCCATTTGGCCGCACCCGTTTCGGAGGCCGCGTTGGAGGAGATTTTCGCCGAGCAGATTGTCGAGGACGTGCAGACGGAATGGGATCGGCGGAACGAGTGCGTGAAAGCCGTGAACGTGCGGCGGTTGTGGAAAATGCGGATGCGCGAGGGCGGTCAGCCGACGCCCGATGCGGCGCAGGTACAGGCTGCGTTGTTCGTGGGCATTCGGCAGAAGGGCGTGGCGAACCTGCCGTCGTGGACGCCGGGCGTCCGTCAGCTTCAGGCCCGTATGTGTTTTCTCCAGCGTGAACTTGGTGGTACATGGCCCGATGTGTCGGATGCCGCGCTTGCCGCGCATTTGGAGGATTGGTTTGCGGCGTTTACGTTCGGCATGAGCCGCTGGACGCATCTGGTGAAACTCGATTTGGCCGCCGTACTCGACGGGGCGCTCGTGGCGGCGGGACACGATCGGCGGGAACTCGACCGGCTCGCGCCCGTGAAGATGGAAGTGCCGACGGGGTCGCAGATGACGATTCATTACGAGGGCGCGGAGCCGTTCGTGGCGGTGCGGTTGCAGGAGTGCTTCGGTCTTCACGCGACGCCGAAGGTGGCGGGAGGGAAAGTCCCGATCGTCATGCATCTTCTCTCGCCCGCGCAGCGACCGGTTCAGGTGACGAAAGATCTGGCGGGGTTTTGGCGGGAGACATACGCGCTTGTCCGCAAAGACTTACGCGGTCGTTATCCCAAGCACTACTGGCCCGAGGACCCGTTCACGGCCGTCGCCACGCGCCGCGTCCGTCCGCCATTATAACGAACCGCTGGTCATCCGCTGAGCGGTCCTTTCCTCTCGCAAACGGGGGCGGGATTGTGGTACAATCATGCCATGGAGCACGAGCCGAAGAGAATCCC
>CAZTHR010000038.1:0-12892 GCA_964613265.1 uncultured Lentisphaeraceae bacterium
CGGTCATTCCCCTTTCGCGAAACGCTTCGCCCAGAGGATGGCGGGCTTCTTCTCCGCGACGGTGGCGAAGAGTTTCTGCGCCTCGTCCGTACGGCCTTCGGCCAACGCCAGCAGTCCGCGCAGGTACTTCGCCTTCCAGGCATTGTCCTGCGCACGTTCCATCGGCGAGTTCTCGCCGCCGAACTTCGCATAGGCGTCAATCACCTTCGGCTGCGGTTTCTCCAGCGTTTCAATGCCCGCCTTGAGTTCCGCCAGATTCGCCGCAATCTCCTTGTCACCGTCCGCGCGGGCCGCGCCGAGTTCGCGCAAGGCCAGGACACGGTAGAAGTTCATCTCGCCCGGCGTCACCCAGCCCTTGAGCACGTTCTGCAATTCCGTCGTCGCGGCGGCGGACTCGCCCATGGCTTTCAGGCAGTGCGCCAGATAGTAGCGCGTCTTCGGCTCCATGCCGGCATCGCCCGGACGCCCCGCCTGCAAGTTGGACGGATAGGTGAGCGCCGTCTCGAAATCCGTCTTCGCGCCCGCAAAATCCTTTTTCGCCATCTTGTCGAGTCCACGCAGCAACAATGCGTCCGTGAACGGCGCGAGCAACCCTTCGCCACCCTCCCACACGTGGAAACGGCGCGTCGTGAGAATCTTGAGCGATTCGTCGTATTCGCCCGCCTCGTTGAACAGATACGCCATTCGCAGGATGCAGGCATCGTACTTCTCCGCCGTGGCGCGGTACTGTTTCATGAGCGCCAGACGCTCCGCCGTCGCCACGCCCAGTTTCTCGGCGAGTTTGTCCATCTCCTCCAAGGCGCGGAAGTTGCCCGGATCGGCGGCCATCGCCTTCTTGTAGAAGTCGTAGGCCTCCTGCGACGGAATGCCGGACGGTACGCCCGTGTTCGTGAAGTAGGTGCCGGGATGCGCCAGACCAAAACCGATGTTGCGCAAGGCCAATGCGTGGTCGGCCTTGAGCGACACGGCCTTCCGCCAACTCGCCAACGCGGCGTCCTTGCGGTCGCCGTTCCATTCGACGTTGCCAAGGTAGTACCATGTGTTCGCGAACGCGGGGCAGAGCGCCGCCGCGAACTTCAAGACCGCGTACTCCTCGTGGCGGTTCGGGAAACAGTAGTCCGTGGCCTGCGCGGCGGCCTTTTGAATAAATTCCTTCGCCGCCGCGACATCGCCCATCTGCGCCGCCGCATGACCCGCAAAGTAGTCGAACAGCGGATTCTTGTACGACGCGCACGCCGCCACCGTCTCCGCAAGCGGCAACGCGCCTTCGGTCTTGTACGGCTTCTCCTGCGCCGCGAACGCATCGGCCTGGCGCACGAGTTCGACGACTTCCCGCCACGCGCCGAGCGACCAGTAGTCGGCCACCGTCTCCAGCAGCACCTGCGCTTTCAGGCCGCGCCGGCAGAGCGAGTCCATCTTCGGATTCGGCACGACGCCACCACCGCCGACATAGCACACGGCGTCCTCGCCGTCGTCCTCCAGAAACGCGCGTTCGGCCACGCCCCAGGCGTCGAGCGGGTCGCACGTCTCAGCCATGCGCAACGATTTCGAGCACGGCACGTCCTGCCCGAGTTTCCGCAACGCATAGGCTTTCAGCACGTACAGCTTCGCCTCTTTCGCGCCACGTTCAAGCGCATCGTCGACACGCGCCAGCGCCTCGGCGTAATCGCCCTTCAGACACGCCAGACGCGCCAGCGCCGCGTAGGCCGGCCGTGCATGCGTCGAACGCCACGTCACGCGCCAGTAGAGATCTTCGGCCTCCTTCAGCTTTGCAGCCCGCACGGCCGGATCGGCCGCGAGCAGTCCCTGCTCTTCGAGGACGACGGCCAACATATATTCGGGTTCGGCGTCCTTGGCGCGGGTGAAGTTGCGCGTCACACGCGCCGTGGCCGCGCGAAGATGCGTTTCGGCCTTTTCATACTCGCCGTTCTTGGCCAGGCGAATGCCCATCGCCACGTGCGCGGGCGAGTAGCCGGCGTCGAGCGCAAGCGCCCGCGCGTAGTACGGCACGGGATCGATGAGGCCGTTGTGGAACTGGTCGAGCCGCAGACCCGTCAGATACGCTTCCTCGGCACTGGCGTAGTCGCCCGGTTCCTTCGGGTTCGCGACCTTCGGCGGCAGCGGATCGTGCGGGTCTTCCGGCACGGGCGTGTAGGCAAGGACGACCTTGCCGTCCTTGTCGAGCAAGCGCCCCGTGAGCGCCTGATCCTTCACGTCCGCCGACACCTTGACCGTCTTGCACCACGGCGTGTTCGGATCGATGGACACGTCCTTTTCGCTGAACACGGCCTTACCATTCTCCAGCATCTCCACCGTACATCCCGCAAGGACGCGCGTGGAGTGGAAGCCGAGCAGAACTTCGTCTTTCTTTTCAAGGCGTTCGACGTTCACCGCGCCGTCGATCGTGACGTTCTTCACGCCGCCGATGCCCTTGACGGGAAACCAGAACTGTTTGACCGTGCGCGTCTCGTAGGGGTCAATCCACGAATAGTCGGGCTGGTTGTCGCTCCAGCACCCCACCATCAGTTCGAGATAGGGGCCGTCGCTGTCCGTCAGCACCGTGTCCCACACGTGGGCCTCGGGGAAATTGCCCCAGAGAAAGAACTTCTTGCCCACGGTGATGTGGCGGTTGGAGACGTGGGCCGTGCCCATGTTCTTCTTGTGGTCGTAGCCCGCGAGCCAGGCATTTTCGGGATCCAGCGCGAAAATGGAACGCGATTCAACGGTGAAGTTCTTCCACCAGGAGAGGTCGACCATGCCCTCCACGTCGTCCGCGTACTTCGAGCGCTGCGAGGGAAGCCAGTTGTGATCCACCTTCTTGGGACCGATCGGATAGGACGTCCAGAAGTTCTTGTGGTGGTCGAACCCAAGATGACAGCTCGGCGGGAACAGCACCTGATAGTCGTCGCCGCAATGGACGGAGACGTTGGCCCAGTAGATCATGGATTCGATGTACGGGCCGCGGTTCATGAACCTGTTCTCCGCCTGCAGGACGGCGCGGTCGGGCAGCAGGGAAAGACCGATCGTCCATTTCAAACGGCGGCGCAACTCCGTTTCGCCGATCCAAATGGTTTTCGAGCCGTCGCGGTTCGCCTTCATGCGCCAGTCGATCGGCATGGCCGTCGTCGCACGATGGTGGTGGGGGAAGTTCCATTCCACGCCGCCGGAGATCCACGCGCCGAGCATCCCGATGAGCGCGGGCTTGATCACGTGCTGACGGTAGAACGTCTCGAATCCCGTTTTCTTGTCCGTGAAGTTCAACAGATGTCCGCCATGCTCCGGCAGAAGCCCCGTCTGCAACCAGTCGTTCTCCAACGTCAGATACGTGTACGTCTCGTCGATCTTTCCGTCGAACAGCACGTCCTGCATCGGATAGGGGTAGACACGCCCCTGGGCGCCCTGGTAGACGCGACCCGTGTAGAAAACGGGCGTCTTGTCATAACCGCCCGGCGCGTACGTCGGCAACGTGATCTTGTCTTCCTTCATCTTCACGCCGCCGGCCAGTGCGGCGCACGCGGCGAACAACACGAATCCGACTACAGGTTTCTTCATGACTTCTCCTTTTCAAAAACTTTATGCGTAATGCGTGCACACGTCGCGCGCAAACTCAATCTTCATGCAGGGCGCGCGTGAACGCTGCCGTCGTCGGGAACGGACTGGACGGCCATGAGCAAATCGTGCGATTCGCCCGGCTTCAACTCGTAGGCCGCGTCCACCGGCGTCGAACACGGCTCCACGCAAACGAATTTACGCCAGCCGTCCACGCCGAACGATTCCACGTCGCCCGCACTCGTTTCGCCCGGATTCCAGACGACGAGCCGGCGATTGCCCCGCGAAACGACGGCGATGGCGCGGTTCAGTCCGCGATCCATCAGCACGTACTCGAACTTCGTCGCGTCGAAAATCTTACTGCCGCCCCCCCGCACCTCGCACGCACCCGTCCACGTCCGACGGCCTTTCGCCGGCTCGTTCGTGTCCGTAAACTCGAACCCGTCCACGCCAAGGACTTCCGTCTGGTCGCGGTCGCTCACGCGGAAGTAAGGGTGAAATCCCTCCGTGACGGAAAAGACGTCCGTCCCCGTGTTCGTCGCGTGCAACGCAAGCGTCAACTTCATCGACACGGAGATCTTGAGCGTCAGCTCGAAATCGTGCGGCCAGATGGTGCGCGTCGCGGCGTCGGACGCCAAACCGAGCGTGATTTCGGAAATGTCCTCGGAATACTCGCTCCCCTTCACGTGCCACACGGCATAGCGAGCCAGGCCGTGCAGTTTGGAACCCGGCGCCCCGCAGCGAGCGAACCACGGCCAGCACACGGGGATGCCGCCGTGAATCTCCGCCCCCTTCGGCCGTGCGTCGTAGGGATGCGGCATGAAGAGCACGGGCGGATTGCCCGTCGGACGGTAGGACAACGTCGTGGCGCCCAGCAACGAAATCTCGGCCGTGCCGTAGCGATTCGCCAGCACGACCACCGGCACGTCGTGGCGCGACGGACGGAACACGATGCGCCCCGGCCCGCCGTAAAGTCGGTTCAGACGTTCACAATCCGCATTCGTCAATACGCTCATTTCGCTTCCTCCACAGCTGCCGGCTTCGCCCAACAGCCCGCAAACGGGCAAACGCCCAGTTTCCAGCACACGCCGCCGGCAACCAGCACAGCCAGCAGGAGCAACCCGCCCAGCGTCCAGGCCACGCCGTGACGCGCATACGGGTCCCGCGCCACGTGCGCCGTGGCGGGCAGTTTCGCCGGGACGGTGAACGTCCGCGCCAGCCCAATCGAAAAATAGAGCGGACGATTCACGGCCCACCCGCCGGCGTTCAGAATCGCACCCAGGTCACGCGCCCGCAACTTGAACCACGCCAGCACGACGCTCGGGAGGGAGACCATCAGGACGATCGCCGCCACGCCCGCTAGGACTTTCCAGATCGGCAGACCCGCAACCACGCCCACCAGCCCCGCGCAAGCCGCGCCGGCCATGCCCACGCCCATGCCAATCGCCGCCACGCTCGATGCCAACACGGCGCCGTTGACCGCCGGCGAGGGCGCGGGCGTCGTCACCGGTGCGGCGACGGCCGTCACCGCCGCGTTCTGCCGGGTCGACAGGAATTTCCGGAACTGTTCGGATACCGTGGTGGCGATTTTCGCCCACGGCGCCCAGAACGCCTCGCGCAGCGACGTCTGCGCCGCGATGACTTTCACGACGACCGCATCCCAGTCGTTGCCGTCCGCGTCGACGAACAACCCGTTCCGCCCGACGTACAGCCCCGCCGTCGTCCCCGCCGTGACGACCGCGCAGATCTCCCGCGTCGCACCCGTCGCCGGCCGCGTCAGTTTCACGTAGAGGAGGCAGCACTTGCTTTTCTCCGCCAGTGCGGCATGAGCGGCCGCGTTGGCGACATGGAAGCACAGGTTGCAGGCACGGCCGTCGATGTAGAGAACGCCCGTGCGGTAGACGTCGTCCCGCGTGACGTCGTACAGGTTCGCCTGGTTGACGAAGTTGCACAACCAGTCCGCCAGATGCGCGGCGTAGCACAACGCGCGCGAACAATCCACAAGGCGGCCGTACTCATCCGCCAACGCCCGGTCTTTTGCGATCAGATCGTTGACGGCGGCCTGCATCCGGCCATCCTGCGCAAGGGCGGCCAGTTCGTCCGCGTCCAAATCCGCCACGTCCCGTCCGGCCTCGGCGGCCAGCCAATTCGCGTAGGGCGCAAAATGGTTTTTGATCTGCGTCCAGCCCGCGCGGGTGAGCGCCGCGACAGCCCCATCGCCAAGAATCGGCGCGACGGTCGTCTGCGCGAACGTCCGGAACGCATCGGCCCACAGCGGATGGACGCCAGATGTCAACGGCAACACGCGGTCGGGTTCGTCCGTCACGAGCGGGAGATCGTCGGGCAGCGTGAAGAACGCCTCGATTTTGTCCTTCACGACACGGTACGCTTCATAGGCGGCCCGCGTGTCCGCGTCCGCCACCTTCGCGCCGTCCGCCAACCAGGCAAGACGCGCCGCGACGGACGCGAAGAACGCATCCGCATTCGCCTGGTCGACGCCCTTCGCGCCGCTGCGGTCGGACACGCCACCCGTCGCCGCGCAGATTTTCGCCACGACGCCGCTCACGGTCGCGTCGCTTGTGGACGCGGGCGTCACCACGCCGTCGCCGTTGAAGGGCTGCCCGTTGAAGACGTCCGTCGCGGATGCCACGTCCGTTTGCGTGATGACCGTCGCCGACTTCCCCGCACGCAGCAACACGTTGCGGAACGTCGTCTGAAGCGTCCGTCCCTCCGCCGTCGATTCGTCGAATGCATCGAGCGCAATTTCGGCCGTGCGGGCGAAAATGAAGTCGAGCGATTTGAACCGCTGCGCCATCCACGTCACGGCCGCCTGCACGTCGGCGGCGCGAATGCGGCCGTCACCGTCCGCGTCGAGAAACGCGAGCGTGTCCGCGTCGAAGCGGATGCCCGTCGCAGGGGCGGCGAGAACCGTCCAGAGTTTACGGTCGAGTTCCGGGAGCGCACGGACGTCGGCGTCCGTTTCAAGCTTCACCTGGACGCATCGCGCCGATTTGAAGAAATTCCACTTATGCATGATCAAACACTTCCCAGCCCGAACGATATGTCGCCGTCAGAAACTTGTTCGCGTCCACGTCATTTGTCACGCGGCGGCCATCCCAGAGGAGTTTCCGCCCCGCGCCCGCCCGGCCGGCCACGTTGCCGAGCAACACGGTTTCCGCCAGCGGCGTTGAGAACGTAAAGCCCGTGTTCGCCTCGCGCCCTTCGCGGATGGCCAGATAGAACTCCGCCATGTGCCCCCGCACCTGATCCTCCCACCGAATCCGTTTGAGCATATCCTTGCCAAGCGTCTTCGGCAGGAAACGGCACATCGAATGGTGGCCGAACCAGAGACAGCCCTTCGTACCGATGAAGAGCGTCCCGTTCGACAGAAACGGCGTCTTCTCCAGATGATAGTCCCGCTCGCATTTCAGCACGGCCTCCGGCATAAACTGGTCTTTGCGTCCGCCCGGCGTGTAGCCCCAATCGTTCATGTCCACCGTGCCGAGCGTCAGCCCCGGACGAAGGCCGTCGTACCAGTGCAGGGTAATCGGGCCGCGTGTGGCGGTTTCGGGGTACGTCCAGTCAATCTGCGTCCGATACGACCACGATCCCGCGCAGGCGTAGTCGGCCACGTTCGCGACGACGGACGTCGCCGGTTTCGCGCCCAGGTCAAGCCCCCAGAACGGCGCGTCGATAATGTGCGTGCCCATGTTGCCGATCGAGCCGTTGCCGTAGTCGATCCAGCAGTGGAAATCGTGCGGATGGAGACCGACTTTCCGCTTGCCCTCCGGCCCGTAGTAGTCGCTGTACGGCGCCGGCCCGATCCAGGTATCCCAGTCCATGCCCTTCGGCGGCGGACATGACGGCGGACGGTGGTCGAGCGCGTTGCAACGGTCGTCGTAGCACCAGACGTCCGTGATGTCGCCAATGACATGTTCCCGCAACGCCTCCACGCAGACGCGCATGGCGCGGGTGGAGTGTCCGAAATTGCCCACCTGCGTCGTCACGCCCGTCTCCCGCGCAAGCCGCCCCATGTACTGCGCCTCTTCGACGGTGAGGGCCATCGGTTTTTCCACGTACACGTGGATGCCCCGTCGCATGGCGAGGACGGCGGGCAGCGCATGGTGGTGGTTCGGCGTGGCGATGATCACGGCGTCGATCGCGTCGCCCATCTCGTCGAACATCACGCGGTAGTCGAAATACTCGCGCGCCCCGTCCATGGACTGCGCCCCGCCCGGAATCTTCGCGATCTTGTTTTTCAAACTGTTCCGACACTTCGGATCCGGATCCACGAGCGCGACGATTTTCTCGCCGATGATGACTTCGATCATTTCGTGCATCCGATGTCCGCAGCCGATCAGCGCCACGCGGATTTTCGCGCCCTGCGCGATCTGCCGACGACGCCCCTGCCCGAATCCGGCACAACCGATGTTGAAGAGCGGCAGCGCCGCCAGTCCCGTCTTGATGAATTCACGTCTCTTCATGCCCGTCGTTCCTTTCGTTCGTGCTTTCGTTCTCAGAATGTCTAACCATTGCGCCCAGTCTAGCATTTCCGTCAGACGGCCTCAATGAAATCTTCGACCAGCCCCTGCATCACGGTCTGCGCGTTCCGCGTGGCGGCCAGCACTTCCTCATGGTGGAGCGGCACGGGCGAAATGCCCGCGGCCAAATTCGTGACGAGCGAAAGCCCCGCCACCTCCAGCCCCGACGCACGGGCGAACACGGCCTCCGGCACCGTGCTCATGCCCACAATGTCCGCCCCCATGTTCCGATAGGCGCGAACTTCCGCCGGCGTTTCGTAGACCGGCCCCGCCGTGAACGCATACACGCCCTCCATGACGCGCAACCCGCGCCGGCCGGCCACGGCATGCAGCACGTCGCGCAACCGCTGCGTGTAGATTTCCGTCATGTCGGGGAATCGCGCCCCCCAAACGGGATTGTGCGGCCCGATCAACGGATTCAACCCCACCGTGTTCACGTGGTCGCGCAAAATCACGAAGTCGCCGGGATGCAACGCCGCGTTGATGCCGCCGGATGCATTCGTCAACAGCAGTTTTCGTCCGCCCATGCGCCGCGCGAGTTCGACCGGCAGCACGACGGATTCCCAGCCCACGCCCTCGTACCAGTGGCGACGGCCGCAGAACGCGACGATTCGCCGCCCCGCGCGTTCGTAGAGGACGAATTCGCCCGCGTGTCCCGTCACGGTGGCCGCGCCGAATCCGGGAATCGCCGCGTAGGGCAGACGCGCCACCACGCGATCCATGCGCAACGCATCGCCCCAGCCGCTGCCCAGCACGATCGCCAGATCGGGCGGCGCCGCAAAACACGCCGCCGGCAACGCCGCCGCCGCACGGTCAAAGAACGTCACGTCCATGCCACACCACCTTTCCATTGAGCACCGTCAACACGGGCCACGCGGCGAAACGCCGCCCCGTGTAGGGCTGGTTGACGGATTTCGTTTCAAACGTCTGCGGATCGACAACCTTGTCGGCCTTCATGTCGATCACCGTGAAATTCAACTGCGGGTCGGCGAGTTCCGCGTGGATCAACCGCGCCGGACCCGTCGTCCACCGCGCCGCCCAGTCCGCCGGCGCCATGCCCTCTTCAACCACCAACGCCTGCCACGTGGCGGCGACGGCCGTTTCCAGTCCGACGATGCCATTCGCGGCCAATCGGAAACCGCCACGTTTCTGTTCAGTCGTATGCGGCGCGTGATCCGTCGCGAAAAGGCCAATCGTCCCGTCCATCACGGCGGCGCGAAGCGCGCGCACGTCCGCCCGCGAACCGAGCGGCGGCGCCATCTTCCAGTTCGCGTCGTCGTCCGGGATGTCCGCGCAGGAGAAGAGCAGGTGGTGCGGCGTCGCCTCGGCCGTGACAGGCAGCCCCTCCCGCTGCGCGGCGCGGATGAGTTCAACCGTCTCGCCGCACGACAAATGCTGGATGTGGAGGGCGCAACCGGTTGTCCGGCAAATCGAAATGTCGCGGCGCACGGCCTCGACTTCGGCGGCGGGCGGCATCACGGGAAGGTTGAACCGCCGCGCCACGGCGCAATCGCGCAACACGCCCGCACCCAACAGGGACGGCACGACGGCGTGTTGCATGACGGGGCGTCCCAGTTTCGCCGCACGGCGCATCGCCGCCTCCATCACGGCGGCATCGTCCACGAACGATCCGTCGTCCGTGAACGCCACGGCCCCCGCCGCCGCCAACGCCTCCAGATCGGCCACGTCACGGCCGAGACGCCCTTTGGAAATACAGGCCGCCGGCGCAATGCGCACGGGCAGGGATGTATCTTCGATCTGTTCGCGCAACCAGGCGACCGTGTCGCCGGCCGGCGTCGTGTTCGGCATCGTCGTTACGCACGTGAAACCGCCCGCCGCCGCCGCGCGCGCGCCCGTCTGGCGCGTCTCCGCGTCGGGACGGCCCGGATCGCGGAAATGGACGTGGACGTCGCGCAACCCGCCCGGCACGATGAAGTAGCGGGTGGCGTCGGCGTATTTTTCAAGCAGTTCGTTCAACATGGGCGGCCTTTCAGCGGATGCCAAGCACTTTGTGCATCTGGATGGAGAGCGACCAGGGCGGCAGAACGTCCCCGGACAATTTATTGACGCGGGCGAGCAGTTTCAACGCCCGTCGATAGTGAATGCGGCCGTCCGATTCCAACGGCGAAATGTAGTAGTTGTCCGCCGCGATCCGCGTACGCATCGAACGGCAGAACGGCGCGAGGTCTTCGGACGTCGCCACGATCCGCACTTCGTCCGCCCGGTGGATCATCGCCGCGTCGAGGTAACGTGCGGGGTAGTCGGCCTTGGGCGAAACGGCGATGTAGTCGAAATGTTCCGGACGCGCGGGCGCACGGACGCCGTTCGTCTCCAGCGCCACCCAGCAACCCGCCGCCTTGAGCGCGACGACGAGTTCGTCCAGCCCCGGCTGAATCGTCGGCTCGCCGCCCGTGACGATGACGGACATCTGTCCCAGTTTCCGGACTTCCGCCACGACCTGCGGCGTCGTCAGGCACAGCGTCTCGTTCTTGCGCGTGTCGCACCACGGACACGCCAAATTGCAGGACGCATATCGGACGAACGTGCACGGACGGCCCATGTTGCGCCCCTCGCCTTGCAAGGAGGCGAAAATCGCATGGAGGCGGTGCAACGCACTCATCGCCGATACTCCGCGCAGGAATCGGGCGTCTCCCACACGCGCACGGCGTCGAGGCCAACGATCCGCGCCGCCAGCAGATCGAAGAAACACCGCGCCAGATTCTCGGCCGTCGATCGATACGGCAACGCGAACGTGCGCATCCCGTGCTTGTCCACGACGGCCGCGATTTCGCGTTCGCCGTCGGACGTGCTGTCGTAGATGAACGCATGGTCGCACCGCGCCAGGATTTCCTCTTCGCAAACGCGCTTGAGATCTTTGAAATCGATCACCATGTCCGCCGTCGAATCCGGCGGCTGCGTCACGCGCACTTCCACGCGATAGGTGTGGCCGTGGAGGTTTTTGCACAGCCCCTGATGGTTGGTCAGCACGTGGGCCGCGTCGAACTTGATGGATTTAGTGACGGTGAGCAAGGTACTCCTCCAATCCCCGGCGGCGCAGACGGCAGGCCGGACAAGCACCGCAACCGTCGCCTGGGATGCCATTGTAGCAGGTCAGCGTCTCGCGGCGCACGAGATCGAAAATGCCAAGCTTGTCCGCCAACGCCCATTCCGCCGCCTTCGTCATGTGGATGAACGGCGTGACGATGCGCACGGGCCATTCCAACGCCAGACGGAGCGTCCGCTGCTGGGCGCGGATGAACGCCGCGCGGCAGTCGGGGTAGCCGGAGAAATCCGTCTCCGACACGCCCGTATAGACATCCGTCGCGCCAAGCGATTTCGCCCAGACGGCCGCCGCGAGCAGGAAGAACGCATTGCGTCCTTCCACGACGGTCGTCGGACACGACGCGCCTTTCCGCCGTTCGATTTTCAGCGCGGGATCCAACAGCGCATTCGTCGTGAGATCCTTGTAGAACCCGAACGTGACGACCTTGTGCTGCGCCACGCCAAACCGCTTCGCCAGCCGTCGCGCGAACTTCGTCTCCAGCTGGTGGCGCTGCCCGTAGCGGAACGTGATGGCGGACACCTCCGCCGCGCCGTACTTCTTCACGGCGAGTGCCAGACAGGTGGCGGAATCCTGTCCGCCGCTCAGTACGACAACGGCTTTCATGGACAGGCCGCCTCCTGCTCGGCCCGCTGGGCCGCGCGCCATTCCTTGCCACGGCTTTCGCGGCGGACGATTCCTTCGCGCGGCTCGTCCTCGGGCGCGATGCGCATCGGCGGCAGATCCGCGTCATCCGCCGGAAGCGACTTCCAGGCGGCGGCGTAGATGGGCAGCCCCTGCCCGCGAAACAGCGTCTCGAACTCCGTCCACGCCTCGGGTCCGCGTTCCATCGGCGAAATGCACGTGAACCGCGCATCGACGGCAAAACAGTCCTCGACAACATGGAAGTACTCCGCGTGGTCGGTCGCGAACTGGATCTCGCCGCCGATTTCCAGACGCTTCCAAAGCGCGGTGAGGAAGAGCGGGCCGAACAGGCGATGGGAATGGTGTTTCTTCTTCGGCCAGGGATCGGGGAAGAACACGTAGACGCGCCGCGCATGGTGCGCGGGCAACAGATACCAGAACGTGTAGAGCGCTTCGAGACGTACGACGTGCGCGTTCGACAACCCCAGGCGGCGCGTCTTCGCGTCGAACACGTTCACGCGCTCGCGCATACGCTCCACGCCGAGGTATTCGCAATCGGGATGCTGCGCGGCCAAGCCTGTCAGAAAACGACCGCGCCCGCAACCGACTTCGATTTCAAGCGGACGCGACAAATCGTAGAGGGACGGACACGGCAGCGGCCGGCACGGATCTTGGACGCGGACGATCATTCGGCGGCGTCCAGCACGGCCAGAAACTTCTCCGGCGGCGGCATCGGATGGAATGTTTTCGCAGAGACGAAACAGTGGCGCGTGTAGCCTTCCACAAGCAACTGTCCGTTCACACGCACGTCACAGGCGATTTCAAGACGAACGCCTTTGTGCGAACGACACCACGCCGACACGTCGAGCAGATCGTCGTAGCGGGCGGGCTTGTGGTAGTCGACCTCGGCATGGACGACGGGCAACATCCAGCCCTCTTCCTCGCACTGACGGTAGGTGTAGCCACACGCGCGCATCAGTTCGTTGCGCGCGCGCTCGAAAATGGTCAAGTAGACGCCATAGTAGACGACGCCCATCTGGTCGGTGTCCGCATACGGCACCCGGTACTGCATCGTAATCTTTCGCATGACGGACGTATTCTAGCACAAACTCCATGC
>CAZTHR010000039.1:0-12827 GCA_964613265.1 uncultured Lentisphaeraceae bacterium
CACAATTCGTGTGGATATGGTATAATGCGAGAATCTTTCTATCAAGGAGAGCCTACATGAAATCTGCAATTGTCTGCGCGGCCGCGTTGGCGGCACTGTCGATCTTCGGCGTTGAAAAGGACGCCGAGGGTTTCGTGTCCTTGTTCAACGGCAAGGATCTCACCGGGTGGATTGGCGCCACGTCGAGCTATGGCGTCGAAATCCGCAAGGAGAAGATGGCGGGAACGGGCGAAGTCAAGGAGTTCGCCGTGCTCGCCTGCCAGCCCGGCAAGGGTTCCGGCGGGAATCTCGTCACCGAAAAGCAGTACGAGGATTTCATTCTCCGCTTCGAGTTCTGTATGCCCGAAAACGGTAACAACGGCCTTGGCATTCGGATGCCGAATCCGAACGTCGATTCCGCTTACCACGGGATGTGTGAACTGCAGTTGCTGGACGACGGCGGCAGCGAGTACTACGACAAGGCCGCGAAGAAGGACAAACTCAAGCCCTACCAGTACACCGGCTCCATCTACGGCATCGTCCCTGCACGTCGCGACAACTTCGACAAGCAGATCTGGGGCAAGGACAAGAACTTCACCGGCGGCGGCAGCTACGTGCGTCGGCCTGGCATGTGGAACTTCGAGGAAGTCCGCGTGATCGGCAGCCGCATCCAGGTCATTCTGAACGGCGTGATGATCGTTGATGCCGACGTTGCCGGTTTCAAGGGCGACGGCACGGACACGCCCGATGGCCGCAAGCATCCCGGTCTCCATCGCACGAAGGGCCATATCGGCTGGCTGGGCCACGGCCACCACGTGATGTGGCGCAACATCCGCATCAAGGAAGTGGCGGCCGATTACAAGGTCGGGTCGGACACGGTCAAGCCCTGCCCGGCCGGCTTCACGCAGTTGTTCGACGGCCAGTCGCTCGCGAACTGGAAGGGCGTCACGACGCAGGAAGGTTTCGACAACCCCATCGTCCGCCAGAAAGCCACGGCCGAGAAACGTGCGCAGATGCAGGCGGTTGCCGACAAGGGAATGCGCGAACACTGGTTCATCCGTGATGGGGCGTTGTTCTTTGACGGCTTCAAGGGCGGCTATTCGATGGCCACGGCGAAGGACTACAAGGACTTCGAGATGTGGGTCGACTGGCGCATCCTCTCCGTCCAGGGCGACTCTGGGCTTTACCTCCGCGGGGCGCCGCAGGTGCAGATTTGGGACGCGCACAACCAGTGGGGTATCGGTTCGGGCGGCCTCTACAACAACCAGAAGAATCCGTCCCGCGCGCTTAAGATCGCCGACCGTCTGCCCGGCAGCTGGAACACGTTCCACGTCACGATGAAGGGTGCGCGCGTGACGGTTGAACTGAACGGCGAGAAGGTTGTGGACGACACGGTGCTGGAGAACTACTGGAATCGCAAGATCCCGATCTTCCCGATCGAACAGATCGAGCTCCAGTGCCACGGCGATCCGCTGGAATTCAAGAACATTTTCATTCGCGAACTTTAATTTCTTCACGTTCGCGTCGTTCCACGCTTGACGCTTACCGCTTTTTCCCCTATAATTCACGCCATGAGATTCTGCAACAAAAGAATTTTTGCACTGGCGGCCCTCTCCGCGAGCGCGTTCGTGCCCTTCCAGCCCGTCCGCGCGGCGGAGGACGCGGCGGCCGCACCGGCCGCCGCCGAGGATCCGGCGGCGAAAGAAGAGCTTCGTTACATCAACGAATTGGTCGACGCGAATATGCCCGACTTCGCGGAGCCCGTGATTGCGGCCGCTAAAAAGAAGTGGCCGCATCTGGGTCCGAAACTGAAAGTGTTGGAACTGCAGGGCGCCCTGCGGCTCGGCAAGTTTGATGAAGTCCAGAAGGTCGTCAACGGCATGAAGGACAAGAAGAGCGGCGAGTACTGGGCGTTGCGCCTGTCGATGGCGGACGCCTACTACGCCCGTTCGATGATGAAGGAATGCCGTGCGATCTACCAGGAATTCTTCAAGGCCGTGCCGAATCCGGGACCGGACTTGATCGACTTCTACGTGGAGTCGGGTTTCAAGTGGGCGCAGATGTGCGTGCAGGAGCGGAATTTCGACGAAGCCATCCGAATGTACGGCGGGCTGCTGGCGCGAAAGAACCAACTCCCCGAAGAACGCTGGTGTGCCGTGGCGATGGAGAACGTCGATCTCCTGTTGCGTCTTGCGTCCGAAATTCCGTTGACGAGCAAGGACAAGAAAGCCCTGGCGAAGCGCGAGGAATACTTGAAGACGGCCACGACGTACGTCAATGAGATGTTGTGGAAGAACGATCTCATCATCGTCTTCGGCAAGGCCATTTCGATGAAGGCCCACATCGAGCTGCTGCGCGGCAATCTTGAAAAGGCGCAGGATCTCGTGAACGAGTACATGCCGCAGTTGTCCGAAATCCATTCCAGCCTCGTGGAGCAGGATCCCGACGGTCGGCAGGGATACGTGCGCATGAGCCCGATGCCCGAGTGCCGCTATCTGCTGGCGAAGGTCATGTGGGAGGAAGTGCAGGCCGAGGCCAAGAAGGCGAAGCCCGACAAGGCGCTGATGGCGGACGCTCTGTTCGGCGCGAAGAAGAACGGCAAGCGTTCGGGCGCGGGCGCCTACAACCATGCGATCAACGTGTTCGTCAAATACCCTGAATCTTCCTGGGCGTCCAGCGCGGGCGAACTGGCGGAGACGATGGGCAAGTTCGTCAAGACGACGTTCGGCAAGGAAATCAAGACGAACATCACGCCGGCCCAGATGAAGAAAGTCCGTCAGATGCAGTTCGCGAACGCATTCGAGAGCTACAAGGACGGCGACTACAAGAAGGCCGTGAAAGCGTACCAGGACATCCTCGCCCAGTTCCCGGAGAAGGAGGAGTCCGTCGGCGCGGTGGCGATTCTCGCCGAATGCTATCTCAACCTGTGGCAGAACGAAAAGCCTGGCAAGGAGAAGGAAGGGTATCGTGTGGAGGCCAATGCGGTCGAAGGGTATTTGGCCGAACGCTTCTCCTGCATGAAAGCCGATTTCACGAAGACGGCGGGTGACGAAGTGCTGCGCCTGGCGGCCAAGGAACGCGATTTGGGCGCACTCGCGCGTTCGCAGCAGATGTACGACGCCTACTTCCACTATTATCCGTCGCACTACAACGCCTCCCAGATGGCGTTGTCGCTTGCCAGCCAGGCCATGAAGGCCGAGGACTGGGAAAAGGCGATCCACTTCTACGAACTCGTCGCGAACGTCTACACGAATTCGTCCTACTACGCCAGTGCGCTCCAGTGCCTGTCCATTTGCAACGGCAAGTTGGGGAACGTCGAGGCGCAGGAGAACTGGCTGCGTAAATTCGCCGGTGCGACGAAGAAGGACATCGAGCGGACGGCGGCGCAGTTGAATCTGGCGAAGATGGAACAGAAACGTGGATTTGCGGATTTCGCGCGCGCCGCCGAGACGAACGACGTGGAGGCCGCCGAGGCGATCAACCGCGTGGCGTTCAAGGGCGTGGCGAGTGCGATCAAGGATTTCGCCGCCGTGGCCAAAGACGTGCGCGAAATCCTCGCCAAGAAGAAGATTTCCAACGCGAAAGAAAAGGCGCGGTTCGAGCACGATCTCGAACAGGCCGTCTTCCTGGAGGCCCAGAGCTGGCAACGCTTGCAGTACCCGACGAATCGCCTGTCGACGTACCGCGCCAAGGCCGCCGCCGCGTACGAGATGTATCTGAAGGACAATCCGAAGGGCGAGTGGGCGTCGCGCGCGCTCGTGCAGATTGGCACGATTTGGACGGCCGAGAAGGACATGGAGAAGTCACAGGAGGCGTTCGCGCGGCTTCAACGCGACTTCCCGGAGTCGGACGAGGCGAAGAACTCCGTGCCGCGTTTGGCCAAGACGCTCATCGAGATGGGACTTCGCGCCGAAGGCGTGGCCCAGTACAAGCAGATGTTGACGACGCCCGGTGGCAAGTACACGGCGCGTCAGTTCCGCGAGGCGGGCGATGCGCTGCTCGACGCGAAGGGCTGGGATGTGGCGCAGGAGGCGTTCCAGAAGTCGCTTGAACTCGCCAAGGGCCAGTCGAACGAGACGGTCTACGCGGCCTATGCGTTGCTGGGCCAGGCGAAAGCGAGCGTCGGGGCGCAGAACTACGCCGAGGCGCATCAGCGGCTGGAGGACTTCACGGAGAAGTATCCGAAGTCCGCGCTCGTGGTGGAGGCGTACGAACTGTTGATCAAAGTCGCGGCGGAGGAAGGCCGTCGCGAGAAGGACGACGATTTGCGCCGCAAGTATTTCAACACGGCCATCTCCGCCCTCAAGAAAGTCCGTGTTTATCGCAGGACCCAGGCCGATCAGGACGTGTTGGATCTGCGTTCGGCGGACATCATCGTCAACAAGATGGAGGCGGAGGATGCGCTTGGTTTGAAGGCTCAGGCCGTGGAATCGTGCCGCGACGCAGTGTCCCGTTTCCAGACGTTCCTGATGGCGCACGAACCGACGGACGAGCATCCGGCGAAAGATATGACGCCCGCCCAGCTGGCCAATCTCGAACGCTGCTATTCGTCTGTGCTGCCGCTCATGGCGCGTCTCGGCAAGGAGCAGAGCGAACTGATTCTGAAGTATGGCAACGCCTACCTCGAATACTTCCCGAACGGCCGGCACAAGACCGCCGTGCAGAATGCGCTCAACCAGGCCCAGGCCGACAAGTAACACTGGAATTTCAAGGAGTAAAAGATCATGCGTAAGTGTGTAATCATCGCGCTGGCGGCGCTCGCGGCCTCGACGGTCGTGGGCGACGTCAAGGGAACCATCGTCACGGAGAACGGTGATGCCAAAAAGGGGTTGATCCGTTGGAGCGGACGCAGCAAGGCGTACGTCGTGACCGTCGGAAAGGTCGAGGTGGAAATCCCCGCGACGGAGGTCGCCGAATTGGATGTCGACAAGCCGGCCGCGTTCGACGCCGCCGTCGAGCAGGTCGAGAAGGGGCAGGGCGCGGCCGCGATTCCGTCGCTCGCCAAAATCGTGAAGGAGTATGCGCATCTGCAGTGGGACAAGACGGCGGGACGTTATCTGGCCCAGGCCTACGTGGCCGCGTCCAAGCCCGAAGAGGCGCTTAAAACGTGTCAGGCGATTATTTCGGGCGATCCCGAAGCCGCCTATAAGGGCGATCTTGCGCCGGCCTATTGGAATGCGCTGCTGAGCCTCGACAAGAAGGCTCCGCTTGAAAAGGCGCTTGAAAAGGCGGCCAAGAGCGGCGATCGTTTCTCCAGTGCGTCGGCCCTGATTATGCGTGGCGACATCATCTTGAAGGATGGCAAGGATTCGGTCGATGCCGCGAAGAAGGCGTTGACGGACGGCTATCTGCGCGTGGTGCTGCTTTACCGCGATGCGGACGTTGCGGCGCGGGTGCGTCCCGAAGCGCTCTACAAGGCGGCCAAGTGCTTTGAAAAGCTCGGCCAAAGCGGCCGGGTGGATGCGATGCGGACGGAACTCAAGACCTATGCGTCCAGTCCGTGGGCCGCCAAGCAGTAAACCTTTCTCCCAACAATTCCAAGACAAACACGTCTGATAATCCAATCTCTACAACTTAATCACGAAGGAATCAACAAATGAACACGAAGAAGATCCAGAAGACGATGATGGCCGCGGTGATGATGCTCGGTCTGGTGGTGGCGCCGGTGGCGTCGAGCGTGGCGTTGGCCCAGGATGCGGCGCCGGCGGCGGCGCAGCAGGCCGGTGGGGGCGACCTCGTCGATGCCGAGGGTAAGGCCGTCGATCCGGGTGCGAAGCCGAAGTCCGCCGGCAGCGAGTTCCTCGCCGTCGTGTTCGGTTCGGGTGCGTTGGGCGTGTTGCTGTGGTTCGCGCTGTTTGCCGACGGCGCGGCTGCCATCTACTTCATCGTCGACTGCTGGGTGCTGATTCGTCCGCAGAAGCTCATGCCGCAGGCGCTCATCAACAACGTCCAGGGCGCGATGGTCGAGGGCGATGTGATGAAGGCCCTCAAGGCCTGCGAGAACGAACCGAGCGCGATGGCCAACATTCTGGCGGCCGCCTTCCAGCACGTGGAAGAAGGGTTCGATGTCATTCGCGAAGCCGTCGATGCCGCCGCCGACTTGGAGGTCGAGCGTATGATGCAGCGCGCCACGTGGATTTCGGTCTGTTCCAACCTCGCCCCGTCGCTCGGTCTGCTCGGTACGGTGCAGGGCATGATCATGTGCTTCGCCACCCTCGCGTCGGGCGTGCCGGACGTTGGCGCCCTGGCTGGCAACATCTCCCAGGCTCTGTGGACGACGGCCGCCGGCCTCGTGGTCTCCATTCCGGCTCTGACGTTCTTCTACTCCATCCGTAACAACGCGAACCGTCTCATCCTCCGCATGACGGCGTTGACGATGGAACTCATCAAGGATCTCCGCCACGTCGAAGTCGAGCCGGCGCCGGAAGCCCAGGCCTGATTGATCTCCGAGAGGAGTTGAACCATGTCTAAACTGAAGAATGAAGATGCCGCGCTGGACATGACGCCGATGATCGACGTCGTGTTCCAGTTGATCATCTTCTTCGTCGTCACCTTGAAGATGAGCGACGACAAGGACGAGACGATTAAGCTGGAGGACGGCAAGCACGGCATCGTGTTGACGCAGGAAGAACTGCCGCCGTCCCAGCTGACGATCGATGTGGCGCGCAGCGGGCGTGTCTCGCTGTCGAATATCACGTTGACGGACTCCATGCTCGCCGCGAAAATCAAGGAGCGCAAGGCTCGCTATGGATCGGAGTTTCCCTGCATGATTCGCGCGGACTATCGGACGCGCCACAGGGACGTCGCCCGCGTGATGAACATCTGCGCGGCGTGCGGCGTGTGGAAGCTCTCGTTCGTTGCCGTGCAGGAACGCAAGGCCTCGAAGAAGTAGGACGTCGGAGGAAAATCGAAGATGGCACGTACAGCACAGGACAATCCGAAAGCGGACTTGACGCCGATGATCGACGTCGTGTTCCAGTTGATGATTTTCTTCGTTGTCACGATTAAGCAGGAAGACATCTTTTCCAAGCTGAATGCGAACCGGCCGGCGCCGAATGCGTCTGCGAGCGCGGACAGCGTGGAAAACGACACGCAGATCAAGATCGACATTGGACCGGGCGGCCTTGTGTTCAATGGCCGTGGCGTCTCCATTAAGGAACTCGATCGGAATATCAAGCAGTTGTCCGGGATTTCAAAGAAGGCGACGGTGCTCGTGCGTTGCACGATGGACTCGCCGCATAAGTTCCTCGTGGACGCCCTCGACACCTGCAACAAATACGGCATGTACAACGTGTCGGTCTTCAGCATGTAATCCGTCCGACGGAAGAAGGAGTCGCTCATGGAGACGATTGACGAAGATCAGATGAAGGAACAGATCGAAGAGGAAATGGCCAAGTATGAGGACGTTGGCTATTTCAAGCGTCTGTTGAAAATGTTTGTCGGCCTTGGCAAGTCACGCCATTCGGGCGAATATAAGCTTGCCATGACCGAACTGCAGCGCCAGATTGCGCCGTTGGTGGCCGTGCTGATTCCGACGATCGGGTGTATCGTCTTGGTCGTGGTGACGTCCGTGGGCAACACGGCGCGTCAGGAACTCAAGGTCGAAATCGTTCAGGCCGAACAGCAGGACGATACGCTGGAGGAAATCGAGACGCCGCCGGAGACGGAGACCCCGCCGGATATGGACGTCGAAATCACGATGGATATGCCGTCGATGAACCCGACGGAAATCCAGCAGACGACGACCCCCGCGCCGTCCGCCGAGCCGCAGTCCGTGAAGGTCGCATCGGTCGACGCCATGCTCAACATCAAAAGCCCGGTGACGATGAAGTCCGTGATGGGGACGTCCCGCAACGCGGGCGTCCGTGGCACATGGACGCGCGGCGGCGCCCAGTACGGCGACGCCCAGACGGAAGCGGCTGTTCTCAAGGCTCTCCGTTGGCTCAAGGCCACGCAGTTGCCGGACGGCTCCTGGGGAACGAACAAGGATCTCGGTCTGACGAAGGGCATGGACAAGGCGGCTGGTGCCGGTTTCGCCATCCTCACGTTTTTGGCGCACGGCGAAACGCCGGCGTCCAAGGAGTTCGGTTCGACCGTCCAGAAAGCGCTCGACTACCTGATCAACAGTGTCTATGTGGTCAAGGACAAGGGCGGCAATCTTCAGAAAGATCCGAACGGGCAGACGCCCTACATCCGGATGCGTGGCGCCGGCGGGTCGGAATACGGTTTCTTGATCGGCACGTATGCCCTTTGTGAGGCCTACGCGATGACGAAGAATCCGAACGCCAAGGACGCGGCCGAGAAGACGCTTCGTCGGATTATTGACGGTCAGACCGCGACGGGCGGTTGGAACTACAACATGGCCCGTGTGCCGAAGGAAGGTGCGCCGGACGATATTTCATTCGGCGGTTGGGCAATGCAGGCGCTGAAGGCCGGCAAAATGGCGGGGATGCACCTCGATGGCATGGAAGAGTGCATCAAGAAGGCCGTCAAGTGCCTGAAGACGCGCAACTACAACAAGAAAGCCGGTTTCGTCTATCGTCCGGGCAGCCATGGCGGCGGTCTCGGCGGCGTGGGATGCCTGGCCATGCAGTTGCTCGGTTTCGCCAAGGATCCGGAAGTCGTCAATGCACTTGACGTCATGAAGGGCTGGGAACCCACCTTCGACAAGAAGCACATGTCGGGCGGACAGAACTCCCAGTATTATTCCTACTACGCGGCGCAGTGCAAGTACCAGGCGGGTATGTGCAAGGACGCCACGCCGGCCAACAAGACGTTGTGGAAGAAGTGGAATACGGAGATGAAGGCACTTTATCCGAAGTCCATCGTCACCGTGGTGGACGCCAAGACGAAGCAGCCGGTTACGATTAACGATGCGAACGGCAAGCCGCGCCAGATCGGGCACTGGGTTAACGGCGACCTCTACAACTACGACGTCATGGGTACGTGCCTGGCCGCGTTGCAGTTGATGGTCTACTATCGTTATCTGCCGACGACCTCGCTGAAGGCGACGGAAGTCGAGGCGGATGTCGAGGCCCTCTCGAAGGACAAGAGCGGCGAGGTCGGTGTCTCCATCGATATCTGACCATGCCCTTTTCGCTTTTTCTCGCACTCAAGTATCTGAAGCCGAAACGCAGCGTGACCTCCGTGATCACCTGCGTTTCGGTTCTCGGCGTTCTGTTGGGCGTTGCCGTCGTCATCATCGTGCGCGCGGTCATGACCGGATTCGGCGATCTGTGGGAGCAGAAGATTCTCGATTTCAAGCCCCACGTGTCCTTGACGCCCTACGGCCGCGTGAACGTGATTCATGGCGAAGCGCAGATTGCGGCGGAACTTGAACGCATCCCCGGCGTTGTGGCCGTGACGCCGGAAATCGACACGCGCGTGATGTTGGAACATCGGGGTCGCCTGAACGCCCCTGTCGTACTGGGCGTCGATCCCGACCGTTTTCAAAAGGCGTACAAAGTCGGGAAGCCCCGTGCGGGCGTGTACGATCTCGACGGGGATTCGATTGTTCTCGGCGTCGATCTCGCTCGCCAGTTGGGCGTTTGGGTGGGCGACGACGTGACGGTCTATTCGCCCAAGACGCTCGTGTCACGGGATGAAATTTTCCTGCCGGTGAAATGGCGCGTGACGGGGATTTTTTCATCTGGGCAGCGGGACTACGACTCGGGTTTCGCCGTGGCGTCGCTTGCGAACATTCGCGATCTCATGGGTTTGGAACGTGGCGTGTTCGCCATCCACGTGAAAACGGCCGAACCGTCCAATCCCGCCGTGTTCGACGATGTCTGCGCGCGGATCGCCGCCGTCGTACCGGACTGCCGCCAAATCACGTGGCGCGAGGCGGATCGCGAACTCTTCAACGCGCTGGCCGTGGAAAAGAACATGACGGCGTTGTTGCTCATGCTCGTCACGGTGGTGGCGCTCTTCTGCGTCATGAACACGTTGCTCGTCCTGACCGTTCAGAAGACGCCGGAGATAGGGTTGCTCAAGGCGCTCGGTTTCCCGAAGGGGAAGATCATGGGCGCGTTCGTCGTGCATGGGCTCGTTCAGGTGTCGACGGGTACGGTGCTGGGATTGGCGGCCGCGTTCGCGGTGTTGAAGAATCTGCAGAATCTCGTCGAACAGTTGGGACGGTTCGGCATTGAGGTTTTCCCGAAGGCCGTCTATGGACTCGACGCCATTCCGTACCGCCTCGTTGCGTCGGACGTCGTGTGGGTGGTGGCGATCGTCTACGTGTTCGGGCTGCTGGCCGCGCTCGTGCCCGCGTTTCTTGCGGCCTCGAAGAACCCCGTTGCGGCGTTGAACAAGTGAGGAGTTCGGGCATGGCGTTGCTGGAAGTCAAAGGGGTTGTCAAGGAATACAAGCTGCCGCGTCAGAAGCCGATTCGTGTTCTGGATGGCGTGTCGTTCGCCGTCGCGGCGGGCGAACACGTGGCCGTCGTCGGGCGTTCCGGCGCGGGGAAGACGACGTTGCTCAACATTTTGGGCGGACTCGACCGGCCGTCGTCGGGCGACGTGGCGTTCGACGGTGCGTCACTCTTCGCGGGCTGGGGCGCGGCACGGCGGCGGAACCGTCTCCGCGCCACGCGGATTGGATTCGTCTTTCAGAGCTATCATCTCATGCCTGAACTCGACATCGTGGAGAACGTCATGCTACCGTCGATGACGGGCGCGGCAAAGATCCCCATGGCACGGGCGCGGGCGGTTGGTTTGTTGGAGAAGGTTGGTCTGTCTGGCCGGTTGGGACATCTCCCGGCCGAACTCTCCGGCGGCGAACAGCAGCGCGTCGCGCTGGCGCGGGCGCTCATGTGCGGACCGGAACTCATTTTGGCGGACGAGCCGACAGGCAATCTGGACGCGCTGACGGGCGCGGAGATCCTCAAGCTCCTGTTTGAAATCAACGAGCGTCCGTTGGCCTGCGTCATGGTGACGCATTCGGCTGCGGCGGCCGCCACGTGCGACCGGACGCTCACGCTTGACGGTGGCCGTCTTGTGAACGAAGAAGGGAAATGACATGGATCGAGAGGAAATGCAGACCGATATCGCCGTCGTGGGCTTCGGCCCCGCCGCGGCGGGATTCCTGACGACGATTGGGCCGGAACTGGCCAAGACGAAGGACGATGGTACGCCGCTCTACGAGTCGAAGGCGATGCCGGGATGTCCGTTGCAGGTCGTCTGCTATGAACGCGCCGACGATCCGGGCTTTGGCGTGTCGGGCATTGTGACGAAAGCCGAGGCGATTCGCGCGTCTTTCCCCGACGTGGATCTGACGCAGGAAATCCCGAATTGCGTCGCCGTCGGCGCGGAACACACGGCCTATCTGCTCGATCCGCTTGGTTGTTCAAAACGCAGTTCCTCCACGCGGTTCATCGATGCCTGTTTTAAGTTGGGCGGCGTCGTCATGAAAGGCGGCGCGTGGCAGGCGCGCGAACTTCCCGTGACGCCGCCGTTCATGGACAAGGCGGGCGGACTCGTGATGTCCATGGGATCGTTCATGACGTGGGCATCTCAGAAAGTCATGGAAAGCGGCCTGATGATCATGCCGGGAATGCCCGTTGCGGAACCGCTTTTTGACGACGCCCGTGTGGTGGGCATCCGTCTGGCCGACCAAGGCGTGGAGAAGGACGGTACGCCCCTCGCGGGCGCGTACATGCCGGGCATGGACGTCAAGGCCGCGCTGACCGTCGTCGCGGACGGCCCTGTGGGCGCGGTCGGTCGTGCGCTCGATGCAAAGTTCGGTCTGCCGCCGGGCCACCACCTGTACGACTGGGCGGTTGGCATGAAAGCCGTTGTCCAGCTTCCCGATACGTGCGACCTTGCTCCCGGTACCGTGATCCACACGCTCGGCTTTCCCGAACCCGAGATTTTCGGGTTCATGTACGTCTATCCGAATCGGACGGCCGCGTTGGGCATTTTCGTGGCGCCGTGGCAGGACACGCCTGTACGCACGACGTATCGCTACCTTCAGCACTGGATGCAGCACCCGTACATTTGGCGCCATGTGAAAGGCGGCAAACTGCTCAGCTGGGGCGCGAAGTCATTGCAGGAATCGGGCGTCGAAGGTGAGCCGTTCCTCGTGGGCGATGGGTTCGCGCGAATTGGCGAAGGGTCGGGGACGACGGATGTGCTGGCGAACGCGGGCGTCGACGAGGCGTGGGCGTCGGGCGTGATGCTGGCGAAAGCCGTCCTCAAACTGCTCGCCGAGGGCAAGGATTTCACGAAGGCGAATCTGGATGCGACCTATGTGGCCGAGCGTCGTGCGTCCGCCTTGCAGACGCGGCTGAACAAGGCGACGGGCGCGCGCAACGGCTTCAACAAATCGTTCTTCTGGGGACTGGTGGGCGAGGGCCTGCGCGGATTGCTGGGCATCGCCCTGCCATTCAAGAGCGTCCCGCCCGCGACGCGCATTCCCGATCTCGCCGAGGCCGTCAAGGGTCGCCGTTGCGACGCGGCGCGGTTGCGCGACGGCGTGGCGGCGGCGGAAAAGGCACGCAAGCCGCTTCACGATGCCGTGATGGATGCCTGTGGCTGGCCGTCGATTCCCTATGACGGCGAGTTGCTCATGCAGCACCAAGATGCCTTGCTGTTGGGCGGAAAAGTCCAGGCCGCGCCGGGGTTTGCCGACCATGTGACGTTTGAAGACCCAGCGCTCTGCAAAGATTGCACGAAGCGCACGTGCATTGAAATCTGTTCGGCTCAGGCGCTCATGCCGTCCGATGAACCGGGCGGTGTGCCGAAGTTCGACCGTGAGAAGTGCGTCCACTGCGGTGCCTGCATTTGGAACTGCGCATGTCTCGTGCCGGGCACCGATCACGGCAATATTGTGTTCAAAGCCGGCTCTGGCGG
>CAZTHR010000040.1:0-12551 GCA_964613265.1 uncultured Lentisphaeraceae bacterium
CGGCCCTGCTGGCGTTTTCTGCGGCGTCGCCGCAGGTTCGCTTACAGCTCAGGCAGCTTGGCGAGTTCGGTCAGGAGCTTGTAGTTCTCCTTGAAGCCGGTCTCGGCCTTTTCAAGCATCGCCTTGGCCGCGTCGGGTCCGGCGATCTTCACGAGCTGCTTGAAGCGGTTCTCGCCCATGTCCTTCGACAGCGCGCGCTCCGAGAAGGAAACCGTGTCGCTCATGTCGCGGGAATCGATCGTCAGGCCGTTCTTGCCCTGCGCCGAGACGTCCGGGTTGTAGCGCCACAGCGGGAAGTGGACGGAATCGACCGCCACCTTCTGGTGCGCCGGGCCGGTCTTCGTGAGAAGACCCTGCTCGATGCAGTGCGCGTAGGCGATGATCAGCGCGGGACCGTCGTAGTTCTCGGCCTCGTTGAAAGCCTTGACCGTCGCGGCCGGGTTCGCGCCCATCGACACGTAGGCGATGTACACGTTCTTGTACTGCATCTGCATCAGGCCGAGGTTCTTCTTGGCCTGCTTCTTGCCGGCCGCCGCGAACTTCGCCACGGCGCCGATCGGCGTGGCCTTGGAGGCCTGGCCGCCCGTGTTGGAGTACACTTCCGTGTCCATGACGAGGATCTTGACGTTGCGGCCCTGCGCGAGCACGTGGTCAAGCCCGCCGTAGCCGATATCGTAGGCCCAGCCGTCGCCGCCGAGGATCCAGACGGACTTGCGGACGATGTTGTCCGCCACGCCCTGGAGCGCCTGGCAGATCGAGCAGCCCGCATCGGCGCCCGCCTGGAGCATCGGCTTGAGCTGCGCGACGAGCGCACGTACCTTCTCCACGCCCTGACCCTTCTCGTCGAACTGGTCGGTCGCCTTGATTTCCTCGCAGACCTTCTTCATTTCGGCCGGGGTCTTCTCATGGGCGATCGCCTTGTCGAGCAGCTCGAACGCATACGCCTGGAGCTTGTCGGCCGACACGCGCATGCCGTAGCCGAACTGCGCGTTGTCCTCGAAGAGCGAGTTCGACCACGCCGGGCCGCGGCCGTCCTTGCGCTGGCAGTACGGGGTCGTGGGCAGGTTGCCGCCGTAGATGGACGAGCAGCCCGTCGCGTTCGCGATGAGAAGGCGGTCGCCGCAGATCTGCGTGAGGAGCTTGACGTACGGCGTTTCGCCGCAGCCCGCGCAGGCGCCGGAGAACTCGAACAGCGGACGCTTGAGCTGGCTGTCGAGGAGCTTCTTCGTGTCGAGCTTCGCGGGATCGACTTCCGGCAGCGAGAGGAAGAACTTCCAGTTCTCGGCTTCCTGCTTGCGGAGCGGAATCTGCTCCACCATCTTCAGCGCACCCTTGGCGGCCATCGGGCACTTCACAACGCAGAGTTCGCAGCCCATGCAGTCCTCGGGGGCGACCTGGACGGTGAACTTCGTGCCGAACGGCTTCGTGAGCGCCTTCGTGTCGGCCGACTTGAACGCGGCCGGCGCACCCTGGAGGTCGGCATCGTTGTAGACTTTCATGCGGATCGCCGCGTGCGAGCAGATCGCCGTGCAGTTGCCGCACTGGATACAGACGGCCGGATCCCACTGCGGGATGAACGCCGCGACGTTGCGCTTTTCCCACTGCGTCGTGGCGGTCGGCCACGTGCCGTCGTCCGGAATCGCGGAAACGGGCAACTCGTTGCCCTTCTGCGCAATCATCTTGGCCGTCACCTTCTGGATGAACGCGGGCGCCTCGGCCGCAACGGCCGGCGGCTGTTTCAGCTTGCCGGCGGGCGCGGACGGATACTTGACCTCCTCGATCGCCGCAGACGCGGCCTCGATGCACTTCCAGTTCTTCTCGACGACGTCCTGACCCTTCTTGGAATAGGCCTTCTCGGCGTAATCCTTCAGCGTCTGGACCGGATCGAGGATCGTGCCCTCGTGCGTCTTGAGCTGGATGCCGGAGAGCTTGAAGAACGCGGTCTGCAAAACGGTGTTCGTGCGCGTGCCCATGCCGTTCTCAAGGGCGATCTTCGCGGCGTTGATGACGTAGAACTTGAGCTGCTTGTCGATGATCTGCTGCTCGACTTCGTCCGGCATGTGGTCCCAGATCTCGGCGGCCGTGTACGGCGCGGCGAGAAGGAACGTGGAGCCCTTCTTGGCGGACTTCAGCATGTCGTACTTTTCAAGGTACGGGAAGCAGTGGCAGGCGGTGAAGTCGGCCTGGTTGATGAAGTACGGGCTGCGGATCATGTCCGAACCGAAACGCAGGTGGGAGATCGTCACGCCGCCGGACTTCTTGGAGTCGTACTCGAAGTAGCCCTGCGCGTAGTTCTGCGTGTAGTTGCCGATGATCTTGATGGAGTTCTTGTTCGCGCCGACCGTGCCGTCCGCGCCAAGACCCCAGAACATGCACTCCTTGCGGTCGCCCGTCGGCACGACGAACGCATCGTCGCCGAGAATGTAGCGGCCCGAGACGTCGTCCACGATGCCCACCACGTAGTGGTCGAGCGGCTTGTCCTTCTCCATGTTCGCGAAGACGTTCGCGCACATCTGCGGCGTGAAGTCCTTCGAGCCGATGCCGTAGCGGCCGGCGAGGATCTTCGGGTACTTCATCGAAATGACGCCGTCCTGGATGCCCTGGCCGATCGCGGCCGAGACGTCGAGGTAGAGCGGATCGCCGATCGCGCCCGGCTCCTTCGTGCGGTCGAGCACCGTGACGACCTTCGCCGTCGCCGGAATGGCCTTGACGAAATCGACCATCGAGAACGGACGGTACAGGTGCACCTTCAGGAGGCCGACCTTCTTGCCGAGCTTGACGAGCGCGTCCACCGTCTCGTGGAGCGTGTCGCAGCCCGAACCCATCGCGACGACGACGTACTCGGCGTCGGCGGCGCCGACGTAGTCGTAGAGCTTGTAGGCGCGGCCCGTGAGCTTCGCGAGCTTGTCCATGTACTTCTGGACGATCGCGGGCGTGGCGTCATAGTACTTCTGGCAGGATTCGCGGCCCTGGAAGTTGATGTCCGGGTTCTGGGCCGTGCCGCGCATCGTCGGATGCTCCGGGTCGAGCGCGCGCTTGCGGAAGTCCGCCACGAACTTGTCGTCGATCATCTCGCGGATGACCTCCGTCGGGATCTCGTCGATCTTCTGGACTTCGTGCGACGTGCGGAAGCCGTCGAAGAAGTGGAGGAACGGAATCTTGCTCTCAAGCGTGGACGCATGGGCGACCATCGCCATGTCATGCGCCTCCTGCACGGAGTTCGAGCAGAGCATCGCGAAGCCGGTCTGGCGACACGCCATCACGTCGCCCTGGTCGCCGAAAATACAGAGCCCCTGACAGGCGAGCGAACGGGCGGAGACGTGGAACACGCACGGGGCGAGTTCGCCCGCGATCTTGTACATGTTCGGAATCATCAGCAGCAGACCCTGCGACGCCGTGAACGTGGTCGTGAGCGAACCCGTCGTCAGCGAACCGTGCACGGCGCCCGCGGCGCCGCCCTCGGATTCCATCTCGACGATCGAGGGAATCGAACCCCAGATGTTCGTCTTGCAGTGGGCGGCGAGTTCGTCGCACGTTTCCGCCATCGGCGAGGACGGCGTGATCGGGTAGATCGCAGCTACTTCGCTGCACGCGAAGGCGATCTGGGCGGCCGCGGTGTTACCGTCGACCATGATCTTCTTTGCCATGTTTCTGAATCCTTCTTTGAATGAGAGGGTTATCCAAGTAAAAACGAATGTAGTATCGCACAAAATCCCTAGTTAGACAACGGTAAGATTGTCCGTAGGGCGGCGAGGCGGCCGCCGATGAACGCAAAACGGTCGCGGGGCAGGGCGGCAGAGACGCGATCGAGCAACCCCGCCACGTCGGCGCGGAGATCCGCCGGGAACTGCCGCCACAGGGCGAACGGCTCCAGCAGGCGCAGCGCGTTGTACTCGCTGACGTGCGCGTAGTTCACAATCGTCCGTTCCATCCAAGCCAATCCCGCGGGCGTCCACAGCTGGTCGCCATTGGCCGCGAACCCGCAGTAAAGCGCCCGGCTGAGCGCCGGATGGCGAATCGACCAGCCCGCCCGCCGTTCTTCGGCGGCGATTGCGTCGAACACGGACGGCTGCGGGTCGCTCGCCACGACGCCCAGATAGCCGATGTAGCCGTTGAGCGACGTCCGCAACGCGACGCCCGCCGCGTCAAGACAGGTTCGACGGTCGGGACTCCTCCCGGCCAACAACGCGCGGAGGGCATTCAGCCGCGCCGTCACGTGGACGGCACGTTCCAGATACGCACGAATCGCCGCAACGGCCGCCGGCTCGTCCACTTCCGCCAGCAGTTCAAGAATCCGGTTCTCGTAGGCGCGGGCGACGATGGCCGCCGCATCGCGACCGCCCGTCGCCCGATCCGCCAGCGCCGCGACGAGCGCGTCCGTGCCAATCCGCTGCGCCGCCGCCTGTCGCAAGGCGTGCATCTCACGCACGTTTTCGCGGACGAACGCACGGCGGCGGCGGTTCAACGAATCGGCGGGAATCGCCAACAGTCCTTCCTTTGCACCGAGGTCGATCGACGTATCGGCGAAGATCTCCGCATAGAGCGACAGCCATGTTTCCGTCGCGCCCAAATCGCGCAACCGCTTCATCGCCTCCGCACGGCCGCCCGCGTCGGGATCCGTCCGCACCTGCAACGCGAGCGCTGCCTCTCCAGCGGTCGTCTCCAACACGCCGTAGAATCCCGCGCCGCGATTCCATGAAACGAAATCGGGACATTGCGGACACGGCGCGGAAAATTCCTGCCGCGCCCCGTCGAGGACGAACGTCCCCGCCGCCACGTCCTTCCCGTTCTTCACGAGCGCGAACGGCACGGGCACGACGTAGGGTTTGTCGCGGGACAACGTCACGGTCATGCGCCCGTCCGCCCACGTCCAGTCCGCCGTAACCGTCGGATGTCCCGCCTCGAAGAGCCAGGGTTTCATGAGCGCCGCCACATCGCGTCCGGAGACTTCGGAGAAGACGGCCAGGAAATCGTCCGTGTTCGCATTACCGCCGTCGAAACGCCGGAAATACTCGCGCCATGCGGCATCGTAGACGTCCGCGCCCAACAAGTTGCGCAACGTGTTGAGCACTTCCGGCGCCTTGTCGTAGGTAATGGCGTCCACCACCTCGTCGGGATCGTTCACGCCCTCGCGCACGACGGCGCCCGCCGTGCCGCCCTCTTCCTCCGCGAACGCGCCGCCCGTCTCGCGCAAGGCGTCGATCTCGCGCCGCCGCGCGAACGCCGCGCCGAACGTCTGCGCCACAAACGCCCGTTCCACGTTGACCGTGTAGGCCTCGTTGAGCCACATGTCGAAGACCGTCTCCATCGTGACGCCGCTCCCGCAGTGGCTGTGCTCGTACTCGTGGGGAATGACGCCGTGCGCGTAGACCAGCCGCCGGTCGCCAATCGTGTCGTCGATCAGCGCCGCCTCCGTGATGATCGTCGTGTTGCCCGTGTTCTCCATCCCGCCGTAGAGGGACTTCTCCATGCAAATCGTCCGATACGTCTCGTAGGGGTAGACGAATCCCGTCAACGCGTGCTGGAAGAGAATGGACTTCTTCAGAATCTCCATCGGCTCACGCGCACCATCCACATGGCCGGGCGGCACGAGGTACTCCAGCTGGATCGTCTTGCCGCCGTCGGGATAGGTCACGGCGTCGCGCAGAACATCCCACGTCCCCGCACAGGCGAGGAACAGGTACGGCGCCATCGGCTTGCGGTTCTCGTAGACGCAACGCAGACGACCGTCCACGATCGTCCGCGACACAAGATCGCCGTTCGAGATGAGATGCGTGTAGCGGGCGTCGCCTTCAAGCGTCGTGCGGAACGTACACTTGGCCGTACAGTCGTCGATGACGGGCAGGATGCGCTGGAAACCGTACTGCTGGCACTGGCTCATGTACTGCTGCGGTGCGCCGGGCGGCGTCACGTCGCGATAGATGCCTTCGAGACGCACGTCGTCGGGATGCGACACGTGCGCGACGGGAATCGTGAACGTCTCGCCGGGGGCATACGTCCGGTCGAGCGGATAGACGACCTTCCCACCGTCCAAATCGAGCGCAACCTCTTCGACACGCGCCCGCGCACGGCAGTGGAGGACGCCCGTCCCCTCCACGCGATCCTCGAAGAACTTGAGCGTCACGTCCATGTGCTCCAACTGCACGGACGGACGTCGGTAGTCGGCGCGTTTGAATTTCCAGTCCATTCGGCAAACGCCTTTCTATTTGTCGATTCTCAGAATCTTGCGAACCCGTTCACGGACACGCTGGCAGACGCAGTAAAGCGCCGGCACGAAGACAATGCCAATCAGCGTCGCCGCCAACATCCCCGCGAACGTGGTGATGCCGATCGCCCGCTGGGCGCCCGCACCCGCGCCCGTGGCACGGACGAGCGGCAGCACGCCGAACAGGAAGCTCCACGCCGTCATCATCACGGCGCGATAGCGCAGGTTCGCGCCGTTCAGCGCAGCCGCACGGATGGACAGCCCGCGTTCACGTTCCTGCTTGGAGAACTCGACCATCAGAATGGCGTTCTTCGCCGCCAGACCGATCAACATCACCAACCCCAACTGCGCATAGACGCTCAACGAGGTGTTCGTCACGTAGAGGCCCAGCATTCCACCGCAGATGGCGATGACGACCGAGAGCATGACGGACACCGGCATCGACCAGCTTTCGTACTGCGCCACGAGAAAGAGGTAGGCGAAGAACGTGGCCAACGACATGAGCCAGATGATCTGTCCCTGGTTTTCCTTTTCCTGCAAGGCAATGCCGTTATACTCCAAATGGCATTCGGGCGGCAGTTGCATCTTCTCCGCAAATTCCAGCACTTCCAGATTCGTCATGCCGGGCGGCGTCTGGATGTTGATCCACGCGCCTTGCATCTTGTTGAAACGCTTGACTTCGCGCGGACCGACCGAATAGCGAATCTTGCCGATGGCCGTCAGCGGCACCATGCCGCCGCCCGTGCCGGGGAAACGGATTTCCATGACGTCTTTGATCGTCGACCGGTAGTCGGCCTGGCTCTGGACGATGACCTCGTAGCTGCCACCCTTCATGTTGAAGTCGTTCACGTAGAACGACGCCAGTTTGTTCTGGAGCGTCGAGAAAATCGTCTGCGCCGTCACGCCCAGCGATTCGGCCTTCTTGCGGTCGAGATCGAGGTAGAGCTGCGGCGTGTTGGCGTTGAAGCCCACGGCGCAGCGTTCCGTCTTGAGCTCGCGCTTTATCGTCTCCTGAATGCGATCCATCGTCTCGGCCAGCTGGTGGGAGGAGAATTCGCCGACGCTGCAGACCCAGAACCCCACGCCGCCCAACGAACCAAGGCCGCGAATGGCCGGCGGCGTGAAGAGCGTGATGCGGGCCGAATGGATGTCCGCCGTCCGCTTCTCGATCTCGCCCATGATCGCCTCGATTTGCAGCTCGGGCGTCTTGCGCTTGTCCCAGTGCGCCAGACGGATCAGCGAACCACCGTAGTTCTCGCCCGTGCCGTTCACGGGCGATGAACCCGTCGAACTCGACACGGAATCGATGCCGGGAATTCCTCGGACACGCTCGTTGAACTGATCCACGACCTCAATCGTCCGCTGGAGGGAAGCGCCTTCCGCCAGTTCGATGTTCGCGCGAATGTAGCCGCGATCCTCCTTCGGCAGCAGTTCCTCCGGCACCTGCCGCCCCGTCCACCAGAGCAACGCCACGACGCCCGCGAAGAGCAGCATCGTGATCAGACCCTGCCGGACGAAAAAGAGCACGAACGAGAGATAGCCCCGCCGACACGTGTCGATCACCCAGTTCACGGGCATGAACACTTTCGGCGCCTTGTCCGGCGGCCGCTTGAGCAACAGGGCGCACAGGACGGGCGAGAGCGTCAGGGCGACAACGGTGGAGAGGCAGAGCGCCACGCACATCGTCACGGCGAACTGGACGTACATCTTGCCAACCATGCCTTTGTAGAACGCCAACGGCAAATAGCAGGCCACCGTCACGAGCGTCGTGGCGATAATGGCGCCTGTGATCTGCTGCATCGATTTGCCGGCCGCCTCCTTGGCCGAGAGATTTTCGCGGACCATCAGCGCCTGCGTGTTCTCCACCACGACGATGGCGTCGTCCACGAGCGACCCGATGACGAGGATGAGGCCGAACATGGTCAGGATGTTCAGCGTGAACCCCAGCGGCTGGAGGAAGATGAACGTGCCGAGCAGGGAAATCGGAATGGCGATGGCGGGGACGAACGTGGCCCGCCAATCCTGCAAGAAGAGGTAGGTAATGAGCACGACGAGAATCAACGCTTCGATCAGCGTCTGTACCGTCCCCTTCAAAAAGACTTTCGTGAACGCCGTCGAATCGTCGGCCAACACGCATTTGACGCCCGGCGGCAGACGACCGACCCACTTCTCGACTTCGGCCTTGACGGACTTGACCGTCTCGATGGCGTTGGCTTCCGGCGCCTTGTAGGCATGAAGGAAGATGGCCATGTCGTCGTTGAACTTGTTCGTGGAGGAATAGCTCTTCGCGCCCAGCTCCACGCGCGCGACGTGCTTCAGCAACACCTGCGCGCCCGTCTTCGGATCGGTGCGCACGACGATGTTCTCGAACTCCTCTTTCGTCTTGAGCCGCCCTTTCACATTCAACTTGTAGCTGAGGTAGCGGTTCGAGTACTCGCTGCCGATTGTGCCCGCCGCCGCCTGGACGTTCTGCTCCTGGATGGCGTTCTTGATGTCGAAGATCGACACGCCCATGCCCGTCATGCGAACGGGGTTCAGCCAGACGCGCATGGCGTATTTCCGGTTGGACACCTCGACGAGCGACACGCCCGGCAGACGCTGCACGGCGTCTTTCACGTCGTTCTCGACGAAGTTGCAGAGATCCATCAGCGAAACCTGCCGCCCGTCCGTGAGGAACACGTACATCGCCATGCGGTCTTCCTGCCGTTTGTTGACCGTCAACCCCTTCGCCAACACTTCGCTCGGCAGTTTCGGCTCCGCCCGCTTCACCGCGTTCTGCAGATTCACGAGGTTCATGTTCGAATCCGTGCCACTGCGGAACGTCACGTAGCACGCATAGGAACCGTTGTTGTTGCAACTTGAAGAATAGTAGATCAAGTCGTCGACGGCGTTGATCTGGTCTTCAATCGGAATGGCCACCGTCTCGGCCACGACCTCGGACGAAGCACCGGGGTAGCTGGCCGTCACGTAGATCGTCGTGGGTGCGATTTCCGGATATTCGGCCACAGGAATGGTTTTCAGACAGAGCGCCCCGCAAAACGCCAACACGATCGACAACACGAACGCGACACGGGGACGATCAATGAAAATCTGCGAAAAAGACAACATGGCTCTCCTCACTCATGCATTCACGTGCGCTACCGCCAACGGCGATGCGCCCACAAGTACTGGTCTGGATACGCGCGAATCGCCTCGCCCAACCGATCATTCAGTTGCTGCGTACAGGCGGCACGATCCGCGTCCGGCGAAAACACCAACGGTTTCCCGCCCACCAGACGATACTTGAACGGGCCGACTCGAACGAACGATCCCACGACAATCGGATAGCCGGAGCGCATCGCCAGGCGCGTGGCCGACGTAAACGTCTTCGCCGGCCGCCCCAGAAACGTCAACGGCAACCCCTTCGACGTATGCTGATCCATCAGAATCGTCATTGCCGCGCACGTCTCCTTCCACTGACGCAAGACGTCCGGCGTGAACCCGTGGTTCTTGTCGACAATCGTGACGGGACCGCGAAAATGGTGCTTCTTCATCCAACGCGCAACGAGTTTGTTGTTCATCACGCGCGCAATGGCAATCATGGGTCGGGCGAAGGAAAGGAGGTTCGTGGCCGCCTCCCAGACGCCATGGTGGCCGCTCACGAGGAGAATCGGTCGCTCCGTCTCCTCCAACAACAGGCGCACGGCCTCGGGATGCCCTTCCGACACATCGAGATGATCGCGCCAGTTCACCTGCGTAATCACGTGCGGAACGCGCAGCGCCTCGCAGATGTGCCCCACGAGATGCCCCATACTCCGCCGCGCAATGCGGTCGGCCACCGCACGATCCGTCGTGATCCCACACGCAAGGATGTTGTCGATCGCCAACCGCCGGCGCCGTCGGAAAAAAGGATAGAGGAAGCGCCCTACGGCACTTCCCCAGTCATAGGCCTTGCGGTCGATTAGGTTCATAGCAGGGATTATAGCATATTATCCGATGGTCGGGGATGCGCGGGCAGTCAGCCCCCTAGCGCGTTTCGGGGAGCGTTTCGGGGTCGGTCGACCAAATGACCCGCGCGGGGTTCATGCGCAACTGATCCGCCCAGTCGCGCAAAGACGCGGAGGCCGCGCGGACGTTTTCCAAAATCTCCGAAATCCGCCCGCTTTCCGTTTGGAGAAGCGTGTCCACGCCACTCAACGCCTCCTGCGCCGTCTGCAACGCCCCCACCACGTTCGTCCAACCGTCCACGATGTTGATCCGATCAATCTGCCCCAGAATCCGATCGACCGAATTCGCCGCCGATTCCATGATCGACGGCGCGGGCGGGATGCAGACATACGTCGGCGTCCACGAGATTTCCCGTTTGAACGCACCCGGTTCCTTCATGTCAAGTTCGATTCGCGACAGACCCGTAATCGCGCTCGACGCCACCGTGGCGCGCAACCCCCGCGCAATCAAACCCCGCAGCATTTCCTCCGCGTTCGCATCCGCCGCCAACCCATGTGGCTCGCGGTTCAGCGCGAGTTTCACCCAGATGGTCTGTCCGTCCCCTTCCGCGTACTTTTTGAATTTGACGGAGACGAACGCCATTTCCCGCACCTCGCCCACCTTGACGCCACGGAAATTCACCGCACTGCCCACGCTGAGGCCGGACACGCCGTTGCGGAAATACGTCTCCGCGAAAAATTCGTTCCGCACGTCGCGCACACCGCCCAGATAGACGAGCGCCCCGAGAATCAACACGATTCCCAACACGACCGCAAAGCCGATTTTCGCGTAGTTGGCCTGATTTTCACTTGCCATGGATTTCTCCTCGATTGAAGAAGTTCAGCACAAACGGATCGGTAGAGGACGCCTTGAGTTCCTGCGGCCGCCCCAACGCGATCATCCCGTGCCGAGCCTTGTCGAACATCGCACAGCGGTCGGCAATCTTGAAGATGGAAGGCAACTCGTGCGTGACGATCACGAACGTGACGCCCTTCGCCGTGCGCAAATTGAGAATCAAATCGTCGAGCGCGGCCGACGTGATGGGATCCAACCCGGCCGACGGCTCGTCGAGAAAGAGAATTTCCGGCCCCAGCACCATCGCGCGGGCAATCGCCGCCCGCTTCTTCATGCCGCCGGAGAGTTCGGACGGCATCTTGTCCGCCGCGTCCGCAAGCCCCACGAGTTCCAGCTGACGAAGCGCCTCTTCGCGCCGCGCCGCGAACCGCAGACGCGTGAACTCCTCCAACGGCAGCATCACGTTCTCCAACACGCTCATGCTGCCGAAAAGCGCCCCGCTTTGGTACATGACGCCGATTTTACGGCAGAGCGCCGCACGTGTGCGCCGCCCCCATTCCATCCCCGCCACGGTCAAACGCCCGCCCAGCACGGGGTTCAGACCAATCATGTGCTTCATGATTGTGGACTTGCCGCACCCCGATCCGCCCAGCAGAATGAAAATCTCGCCGCGCCGCACGGTGAAGGACACGTCGTGCAGGATTTCGACGCCCGGATAGCCGGCGTTCACGTGTTCCAGTTCGATGATCGTGTCGTCGCTCATATGTTGAACAAATAGCAGAAGACCGCCAAAATACCGTCCGACATCGCGATGGCCACGATGCCGCCCACGACGGCCGCCGTGGCCGCCGCCCCCACGCCGTCGGCCGTGTTCTTCGTCCGCATCCCGCACGAACAACCGATCAATCCCACGAGGAAACCGAAAAGCGCCCCCTTGCCAAGCCCCAGGCCAATCATGAGCGGCGTCGTGGAATCGATGACGTGCCGCCAGAAAACGGTCGAAGGAATGTCCATGATCCGCAGGACGATCGCCCCGCCGAACAACCCCGCGAGTTCCGCGCAAATCGTCAACACTGGCATGGCGAACGCGGCCGCCAACACACGCGGCAGGACGAGAAAGCGCACGGGCGGCAACCCCATCGTCGTGAGCGCGTCCAATTCCTCGTCCACCTTCATCGTGCCGATTTCCGCCGCGAACGCGCTCCCGCTGCGTCCGGCCAGCACGATGGCCGTCACGAGCGGACCCAATTCGCGGAAGAGGCCGATGGCGATCAAATCCGCCACATACACCTCCACGCCGAACATCCGCAGCGCGGCCGCGCTCTGGAACGCGAGAATCAACCCCAGCAGAAATCCAATGCCCGTTGAAATCACCAACCCGTCGAAACAGGCCCGCTCGAACGCCACGGCGGCATCCCCGAAACGGAAACGGCGCGGATGGACGAGCATCCCAAGCGTTTCAACAATCGTCTCGCCGAGAAACGCGCAACCGGCCCGAAAGCCGGCGACGCGCTGGCAGCAGCCTTCGCCCACCGCCACGAGGAACGGCCGATGCCGTCGCCCGGTCATTTTTCTTCGCCTTCGT
>CAZTHR010000041.1:0-12549 GCA_964613265.1 uncultured Lentisphaeraceae bacterium
CTAGCACCCTCGCCTTTTTACATCAACGGAGAGGTTGAAAAAGAGCCATGAGGGCGTCGGCGAAATACGACATCCCCAAGGCGTTCGGATGGTTGATCTCGTTCACAAGAAGCGTCTGGTATGGCAACCCTTGACGCGCCAACCGCCCCCAGCGCAGGGAAGCGTCCGCCAACGCGACGTGTCGCGACGCACACCACGTGCGCAGATGCCGGACATAGGGACGCGGATCCTCCGTCGTCGCCGTCGGATCGGCCAAGCCCATCCAATCCGCCCGCGTATAATGCGGCGTGAGGACGCACAGCTCAGCCCCCCGTGCGGTAAGGTCACCGAGGATACGATCATAGCGCGTCTGAACCTGCTCGGCACGGACGAGACCGCAGTCGTTCACGAACTCCATCACCACGAGGTCGGCCTTCGCGCCGAGAACCGTCTCCACATAGTTGTGCGGATGACCGGACGGCGCCTGTTTCTCGTCAAGGAACGTCGCCGTGCTCCGTCCACCCCAGCCGTTGTTCACGAGCGTGATCGCGCTTTTCGGAAACCGCGCGCGCAGACGGCGGACGAACTGGTGCTGCCAGCGATCGCATTCCGGCAGAAAGCCGCCGTCCGTCACGCTGTCGCCCCATGCCAATACCGTCACAGGTTCACCCCGTACGAGTTTACCGTAGGTCTTCGGCAGCAACTGTTCCGCCACGGACGGCCCCGATGTGCGTGACTCGGGAAAGGCCGTTTCCAAAACGGGATAGAAATTACGCGCTTCAAGTTTCGTCGTCTTCCCATCCAACCAAATCGTCGCGAGGGGTACGTCGCCGGATTTCAGTTCGGGCAGCACGGGGTTCGAGGCCTTGGCCACGCCCTTGCGCAACGCGGGCCGCCCGTCCGCCGCACGGACAAGACGGTCAAGCCGCTGCGGACGATAGGCGTAGTCAACGAAGACGGCATCCGACGGGCCGATACGACCACCCGCCAAACGGGCCACGGCCGCCCACGTCTTTTCGAGTTCATAATCTCGTCCGTCCGTCAGCACCGTACCGTCCGCCGCCCGTACGACGACGGATTCCGGCACCAATGCGCCCGCCACGGAACATTCATACGCGATGAGTTCTTTGAGGCGCGTGCCACGCCGCCAGCCGCCCGTGTGCCAGCCGTCTTTCGGCTTTTCGGGCAGCGCGGCCATTCGCTCACCCGTAATGCGTACAAGCGGTTCGGGCGTGACCGCGAACGAGACACCGTCCGCCTGCACCTGCCAATCGCCCACACGTGTCGGCAGAGACACCGCCCCTGCCAGTCCCGCCACGAGACACGCACCCATCAACGTCAATCTCATCTTATTCATATCCATTACCTTTCGCTTTTGTCATTGCAACCAATTGTCGGCCTTTGCCGAGATTCTGGAATACCAATCCATCTCATCTTCAGCGGCGTCTGCGGCCTGTTTCGAGTATTCACAAAATGCGCGAATCTTGGCGGGAGATGGAATCATGCCACATTTTTTCGTCTGCTCCAACATCCCCACGAATCGATCCAAGGACAATGGAATGACGACAGACGTCCCACCATAATGTCTGACATTCGTTCGATGAAGCATGAAGAAGTGAGAGATTGAACTTTCGTTGATTTCCGGCGCGACGAAAAGACAATAAGCGGCCTTGTTCGTTCGTGCTTTGAGGTCACCCAAATGCCGCGCAACGGGTTCTGCCTCGGTGTCGTATTGCCGACACCCTCTTTGCAATGTGACCTCGACCGAGACAATGAAATCCCCATAGTCACACACAATGTCCGCAACTTTTCCCGAAGCCGTGGACAACGGATTGCCGTCGTCGTCGAAATGAAGGTTTGCCGAGATATCTCCACCATCAAGCATCGTCATCGCCCGCCAGACGTTCCACTCCAATGCCAATGGTGGGTCGTAGACCTCTCTGCGCCGAATAGCCGAAAAGACTTCCAGTACCTCGTCATATTTGTCAAAAGATTTCAATTCAATGATCTGTGTTTGGAGAATCGACTTGCGGCGACAATCTTCCGCCTTTTTGATCTTTTTCTTCAGCGTCGAAGCATCCAACACTTTGGCTTCCTGTTCCGTCTTGACGACACAGGTTTCAACAGCCCGTGCGTCAAGCATCCGCTTGTCGTCTCCTGGCAAAACAGGCGTCGTCGCATCAAAAAGATGGATCCGATAGGCGGATTCATCTGTCATGAAAACGGGATCGCGATCGACGTGCTCTAAAATGAACGCCACATCCTTGCGACGTGATTCAATGATGGTGATTGTCCGCCCAGAACTGCTGATGGTCACAAGTCCCGTTGCCCTAAGATACCGCAAACAAGCATCGGCATAGTCGCGCAGATTGCCGGCCTTGGTCATCACGAATTTGTCCAAACTAGCCGCTGTCGACTCGCGTGTTTTGATTTTCCCAGCCTTAATTTCCCGTGCAAAAACTCGTTCGACAATCTCTCGCCGAGCCTTCCGCAAAAAGTCCTTGTAGCGTGTGCGACGCCGTTTCTTCTCTAGACGAAAATGCTCCACGTCTTTCACGATAGCATCAAATTCGTGATAGTCCGTCAACTGCATACCAAACAGACAAAGTTCATCAAACGTCAATCCTCCCAGCGTAGAAATCAGCCGCAACATCTCCAAATAGGGGCGGATGCAGAATCGTACGCCGAGCCTAGAATTTTCCTTGTGAAACGGCGACGGCAACTGAAATTTCAGTAACTGCCGCAGGAGAGCTTCTTCGGACAAATCTTCGTCGAGAAAATTCTTCCCGGCGGCCGTCAAGGCGATTGGATCGAGTGCAACAAATCCAAGCGCTTTCGGCCCTCGCGTAATCCTATCACGCGCACTCAACGCCGGATTGTTTGGATTGACCGCCCCCTCAAACTCCGGTAACTGCGTAAGACGTTGCATGAAAGCCGTCTGCAAGTCCGTGTTTTTGTTCCATCTCAACCCTGCGAACTCGTGTATCAACAATTCGATTTCTGGCCGCATCTTGGCGGGCGAACGTGGCGATGTGACGAAAAACAACGTCGGACTTTTAATGACCGCCATATTTCCTCCTCGTCAATAATTCGTCACAATGTAATGCGAAGCCGTCGAACGAAAACGGTTACGGATATTGACCGCGTAGTTTTTAGCATATTCGCCTTTCACAAGGTCGCCATAGAGTTCCTCCGTCAAAGGCGTGTGCCCAATCACCATGAGGGCACGGCATTTCAATTTCCGAAACAATCCCGCCAACCGGCGATGTGCCGCCTCGTCGAAACCATCAGCAAGTTCAAGATTGCCGTAATCGTTGAACACGCAATCATACGGCGGATCAAGGTACATGAAATCGTTTTGCCCAGCGCGTTTGAACGAAACCTCGTAGTCGGCCGTCAAGACTTCCGCCCGCTGAAGGAGGTGCGAATGCGCTTTTGTGACGAGCCGCGTATTGAAATGCTCATACCGTCCGAATGGAACATTGAAATGCCCGTTGGCGTTATAGCGGATCATGCCCGAATACGCAGTCTTGTTGATGAAGAAATAGAGCGCCGCCCGCGAATACGTCCGCGCGGACAATCCATTAAACTGGTCACGCAAGGCATAGTAAAGGTCTTCATTCGCGTTAGGAACACGCACATCAGGTGTCTTTGCCTTGCGCGTCTTGTAATCCTGCTGGTTTTTCTCGTAAAGCTCTTGAAGCCGCCCCAATTCCGCCGCAAGATCATCATACCGATTACGGACATCCCGATAGAAATTCATTAACGGCTCGTTGATATCACCAATGACCGCTTTCGCGGGAGCTACGTGGAAAAAGGTTGCCCCACCGCCAAAGAAAGGCTCGTAGTACGTGTCGAAAGCTTTGGGGATGAAATGCGCGTAATGCGGAATCTCTTTAGACTTTCCTCCTCGGTATTTGATCATCGGTTTGAGACCCGAAAGACTCTCCGGCACGGCAGACGACAACGAAAACGGAGAGACGAAGGCCGTAACTGCCGCCGCCATCGCCGTTTTTCGACAAAAGTCGTTTCGCGTAATCGCCCGTTCCATTGATATCCCTTTCGTCTTTGAAATCTTCTTCATTATATCATGTTCATGCCCGTAAGGACGACGGAATCTTCGGTCGTGTTCAAAACGGTAAACTGACAATGAACGTTGCGCCTTTGCCGAGCTCGGAGGTACACGTCGCCGTGCCGCCGTAGGAGGTGGCGATGGCTTTCACGAGCGCGAGACCGAGACCGTTGCCGGGCAGCTGGCGCGACGAGTTGGCACGCCAGAACCGTTTGAAGACGAACGGTACATCCGCCGCTGCAATCCCGCAACCCGTATCCGCCACAACCAGCCGTACGGCGGCGTGGGCCACATCGTGATCGAGCGTGACGTCGATCCGCCCGCCCGCCGGCGTGAACTTGAGCGCGTTCTCGACGAGATTGCCAAGTACCTGCTGAAGTTTGCCCTTGTGTCCTGAAAAATGGAGCGGCGCGTCGGGCGCATGGAGCGCCAACGTGACGCCGTTCTCTTCGGCGACGGTCGAGTAGAGTTCGCACGCATGGCGCACGAACGCCGTGAGATCGAGGTCTTCGCGCGGCGTCCGATCAATCTTCGCGCCCATCTGCGAAATCTCAAGCATCGTGTTGATGAGCTCAAGCATGGCCGACGCCTCGGCAACCACCTGGTCGGCCAGCGGTTCGCGCAACAATCCGCCACTCGCCTCCGTCTCGGCGGCCAACGAAAGGCGCGTCAGAGGCGTCCGTAAATCGTGGGCGATGTTGTCGGTCAGAACGCGCAATTCATTGAGCGTCTTTTCGTTGTTCACAGCCATCGCGTTGAACGCCGTCGCGAGGGCGCGGATTTCGCGGGCACGGGACGTCTCTGACACGCGGCGCGACCAATCGCCTTGCGCGATTTGCGCGGCGGTTTTCTCAACGGCGGTGAGCCGACGATGGACGCGCGAACTGGTTGTCCAAGCCGCAAGCGCCGACAGCACGGTGATCAGGAAGGACGATCCGCCGAGCGTCGCGGCGAGAAAGATGAGATAGCGTTCAACGGAACTGACGTCCCGCGCCACGGTGATGCGGTTGCCATCGGCCAACGCCAACGAATGGTAGCGTACGGCACGATCCTCCCCCACGTCTTCGATTTCGCGTTCGTTGAGAAACCGGCCGACGAACCGTCCGCGCTGGAGATTGTGCAAGAGACGTTTACGAAAACCGTCTGGGATTTTCGTCGCGTAGATCACGTTGTGCGCGGCGTCGGTGAGCAAGACGAACGTCATGGCGATGTCGTGTTCCTGTGCGTCGAACTCCATGTGCCGGATGAACGCGGGCGAGAAGCCCCCACATTCGGCATACTCGCCTCGGAGATCACAAACGAGCCGGCGAATCATGTCGTCCATGTCGGACATCAAATAGTAGCACGACACGAACAATACGGCCGCCGCCACAAGGATGGAGATGAACCCGCTCGACAGGAACGTGAGCCACGTCAGGCGACTGCGAAGTGAAAACGTCCGTTCAACGTTCTTCGACAACATATCCGAATCTCCGGATTGTGTGCAGCAGTTCCTTCTCGCCCGGCATCGAGAGTTTCGCGCGCAGACGGCTGACACGGCATTCCACGACGTTGGTGTGGGGATCGAAATTGTAGTCCCAGACACGCTCCATGATCGTGTTCTTGGAGACGACGCGCCCCTTGTTGCGGAGCAGATATTCAAGCAACTGGTATTCGAGCGGCTGAAGGTCGATCCGCCGGCCGTTGCGCGTCACCTTGTGCGTGACGAGATCCATCTCCAGGTCGGCGACACGCAGTACGGTCGATTCGACAACGGCACTCGCCCGGCGCACAAGCGCCTGGACACGCACGATGAGTTCCGTCAACGAGAACGGTTTGGCGAGATAGTCGTCCGCCCCAATCTCAATGCCGCGCACTTTCGCCTCGACGCTGCCCCGCGCACTGAGCACGATGACCGGCAGAGAGCGACCGGCCGCCCGAATACGGCGGATGATTTCGATACCGTCCAGCTTCGGCAGCATGACATCCATCACGGCGACATCATAACGTTCGTCGAGCGCGGCCGCCAACCCTTCCTCGCCGTCCCGCGCCAATGTGACAACATGCCCCTCGCGACGGAATCCGTTCGCAACGAATTCGGCAACTTTTCCATCATCCTCGACGACGAGTATATGCATGGGTCAATTTCCTTCTGAAAAAATGGCGAAACATCACGCCTTGCGTCCGCAACGTGTCGCGCAACGGCTGGAAGTGCGACGATTTGTTCGCGGCGATGTAGACCGTTTCAATCGATATCTGAAGCGGCGGTTGCGGGAACGTGGCCGCTTGCGCAAGCATTTCCATTTCATACTCGTAACGGTCGCCAGGAATCGCCAGCATTTGCGCGAAAAGATCGCGCGGAATGCCGCGCAGACCCGTCTGCGTATCGGCCACGGACGCGCCCGTGAGCAGTCTGAAAATTTGTCGCGCCCACCAGTTGCCAAACCGGCTCCGCAACGGCACGTTGCCCGAAAAGGCACGAACGCCCAAGACAATGCCGCCTGTACGACCGCGTAGAGCCATCGCCACGCGCAGAACGTCGTGCGGACGATGCTGCCCGTCCGCATCCGCCGTCACGACGCCGCGAACGTCCGGCAGATTGTCACGGATCCACGCCAACCCCGTGCGCAACGCCGCGCCCTTCCCGCGATTGCGCGAATGTACGAGCACGACATCGACATTCCGTCGTACGGCGGTGAACGCCCCACTCCCCGTCGCCGACCCGTCGTCCACCACCACCACGTGACGGAACGTCCGACGGATCGCCGCGACAAAACGCGGGAGTTGTTCGTCCGGCTCGTAGGCGGGAATCAGGATTGCGATGTCGTCCATAGCGTCCGAATAGACTCCAAACTGCGTTTCAATTCATCGGCCGTCACGGGGACTTTCGGCTCGAAGACGCGCACGACGTCGCGCCGGGCGAGCGGCGCCAGCGCGGCGAAATCCACGTTTCCCCACCCCGGTTGGCGGTGGTCGTCATGAAAATCCTTCACGTCGTTCAGATGAATGCCGCACACATACTCGCCCAACCGCTGCGCGACGTCTGCGGCGGCATCTGACCACAAGTGGCATTCACGGACGCGGGCATGGCCCGTGTCGAACCAGAGTTTGAGCGGGGCCCCGGCGAACGTCCGCATCAACGTCTCCGCCTCTTCGGCGTTGGGAAAGCCTTCCAAACTGGGCAGATTTTCCAACGCGAGCGTCACGCCCGCCGCCGCAAAATCCTCCAGCACCGGCGCGAGTTCACCCGTGAACGCCGCGAGCAGACGACGGCCGCGCCGTGCCCGACGCACACGCGCTTTCGCGACGGCCCGCACATACGCGGGACGCGTCGCATCCGCTTTCCCGTCGGCGTCTTTCAAAAGCACGTCGAGCGCATCCGTGCCGCGATTGGCAAACCAGCCGTCAAGATTTACGTAGCCCGCGTGAGCAACCACCACGCGCGCGCCCATTTCACGGGCGCAATCGAGCGTCTGGCGCATGAGCAAACGCGCCATCGCCCGTTCGTCCGCATCGAGATCGGCCAGCTTGTGGAGTTCGGGGTTTCCACCCGGCGCCCCCATCGGCACGGGGCAGTAGGCATGGATGGAATCGACGGGCATCTGGTCGAGCCGCCGTTTGAAGCCGGCCAACTGCCCGGCCGTCGTACGAAAACCGAGTTCGAGGGCATCGAATCCCAATGCCGCCGCCTCGTCCGCAATGGCCGCGCCATCGTCCAGACGTCCGTTGTTCCAGTTGGTCGAAAGCGCAAACCGCATAGGCACAGGGGACGAAATTTAGTTCTGGAACAGGCTGTCCCGCTCCTGCGGAGTCAAATCGCGCCACGCGCCGGGACGCAAATCGTCGGGCAGGTGGAGCGCACCAATGGCGACGCGCTTGAGGGCGAGAACGACAAGATGCGCCGCGCTGCACATGTAGCGAATCTGGCGTTTGCGCCCTTCGCGCAGACGGAAGCGCAACACCTGGACGTGATCGCGGCCGAGCTCCAGCACCTCCACCGGTACGGGACGAATCCGATAGCCATCCGGCATGACGACATCCGAACGCAGGATACGCAACTTCTCCTCGTTCCACCGCCCCGCCGTCCGCACAAGATAGGTCTTCTCATGCTCGAAGCGCGGATGGGTGAGGCGGAGCGTCAGATCGCCGTCGTTGGAGAGGAGGAGCAGACCTTCCGAATCCTTGTCCAACCGGCCGACGGGCACGACGCGCTCCGGAATTTTGCCACGCACAAGGTCGGCTACGGTCCGGCCGCCGAATGGATCGTCCATCGTGGAGAGGACGCCCGCCGGTTTGTAGAACATGACCGTCCGCGTCCGTTCCGCCGCGCCGATCCGTCGGCCGTCCACGACGATTTCGTCCTGCGTCGGATCAAAGCGAAGATAGGGTTCGCGCACGACGGTACCGTTCACACGAACGCGCCCGGCCGCGATCAAATCGGCCGCGTGGCGGCGGGACGCAATGCCCGCATGGCTGAGGATGCTCTGGATGCGTTCTTCCATCACTCGACCGTTCGGTATTTTCGCACGGCCGCCGCGAACGCCGGCGTGTCGACGTACCCGCAGGATTTGAATTCGGGACAGAACCCGCGATAAACGCATTCCGGTACGCAACAGGCGGCGAGTTCGGGCTCTTGTTTCGCCAGTTCGTCGACCACCAGTTTCCAAGCCGCGCGCGTTTCGGGCGATGCCTGCGCACAAAGGCGGCGGCGGCTGATGAACATCATTTCCGCCGCGTTGGCGAAACACTCGTGCTCGACCGGCGCGTCCTGATGCGACGCCGTACGATCCACCCCCGTGCGATCCGTCCGCTGCGTCGAGACGAAATGCTCAATGCCGAACTTATGACGAACGAAGTGGACGCTCACCCAGTAGGGCAGATCCGACCACTTCCAGTTGACGAGCAGTTTGCGGATGGGAGAATGCTCGGCCAACAGGATGCGCTTCTTCCACTTCGCGGACGGCTCCTTCTGTCCTTCCGGCATCCGAATGGTCGTCCGCGCCGCGTCGGCCACGCCGCGCCACGTGCCGAGAACGCGCAAGAATTTCAACGTCGTGGCCATGGTGTCACGCATTCTCCCCAGCGGCGCACAGAATGCGACGGGCCTCAGCCAGCGCACGGCCCCGATGCGAAATGGCGTTTTTCTCCTCGGGCGTCAGTTCAGCGAAGGAACGATCGAACCCGTCCGGCACGAATAGCGGGTCATAGCCAAACCCGCCCGTCCCCGTCGGCGCATCCTGGATGCGACCGAAACAACGACCTTGCACAACGTGTTCGACGCCCTGCGGATCGATCAGCGCCACCGCGCAGGAAAAGTGCGCCCGGCGATCCGTCACGCCGACTAGATTCTTCAACAGCAGCGCGTTGTTTGCGGGCGTATCGCCGTCCGCGCCCGCGTAGCGGGCCGAGTAGACGCCCGGCGCACCGCCGAGGGCGTCCACTTCCAGCCCCGAATCGTCCGCCATCACCCAGGCGCCGGGATGGCGCACGGCGACGGCACGAGCCTTGATCTGCGCGTTGCCCGCGAACGTCGTCGCCGTTTCCTCGGCCGCCGAATCCTCGCCGACAACCTCCCAGTCCGGCAGGATCTGCCCGATTTCGCGGACTTTGTTCGCGTTGTGGGTGGCGAGCACGAGTCGCTTCATGATACGCGGCTCCAACGGCTCACTTGCCCGCGAAGAAATGGATCAGACGCTGCACGTGCGCCGCGCAGGCATCCACGACCGGATCGTAGAACTTGTCCACAGGGACGAACGTCCCGTCGAGACGGTTCAGTTCCGCACGTGTCGTCTTCAAATAGGTATCCATGAACTCCGTCGCGATGTTGATTTTCGCGATACCGGCCTCGATGGAACGACGCACGTCGGGCAGCGGCGTCCCGCTGCCGCCATGCAGTACGAGCGGAACGTCCGGCAGGGCGTCCGCAATCGCCTGACAGCGCGGAATGTCGAGCTTCGGCTCGGCCTTGTAATAGCCATGGGACGTGCCGATCGACACGGCGAGCGCGTCCACGCCCGTCTGCTGCGCGAAATCGACGGCCTCCTCGACCTGGGTCAAAGCGCCTTCGTCGCCCTGCGCCACATGGCCGATTTCACCCTCGCACGTCGCGCCGACGGCGTGGGCGTAAGCGGCGACAAATTTCGTGTCGCGCACGTTCTGCTCGTAGGGACTGCGGCTACCGTCGTACATCACCGACGTGTACCCCCACGCCAGCGCGTCCTGCGCCTGTTTGATCGTCGCACCATGGTCGAGGTGGAGTGCCACCGGAACCTTCGCGCGCGTCGCGAGACGGCGCAGCATCCCGCAGAGATCGTAGGCCTTTTCACTGTCGAAGAGGCGCATGTAGAGCTGGATGATGACCGGCTGGTTTTCCGCCTCAGCGGCCTTGACGACCGCACGGGAGAGTTCGTAGTTCGCAATGTTGAACGCCCCGACGGCGCGTTTCTCCCGACGCGCCGCCAACAGCATTTCCTTCATCGTGACGAGTGCCATTGTTTCAATCCTTTCTCAACGCTCAGACGAGCACTTCCTTCACAGCCGCCACCGCGTCGGCCGGCGGCACGATCTTCGTCGCCGACTTCGGGTCGCGGCGCGCCTTGATTTCGACCCCGCCCTTGGCAAGCCCTTTCGCGCCCACGACGACGCGGACGGGGAAGCCAATCAAGTCGGCATCCTTGAACTTGACGCCCGGACGCTCCTCGCGGTCATCCACGAGCACGTCCATGCCGGCGGCCTCCAACGCCGCCTCCAGATCCTCGGCCACCTGCGCGACGGCCGCGTCCTGCGGATCGAGCAAATCGATCACCACCTGGAACGGCGCCACGGCGGCCGGCCAGATGATACCATCCTTGTCGTGGCTCTGCTCGATGACGGCCTGCACCGTGCGGCTCACGCCAATGCCGTAGCAGCCCATCACCATCACCTGCTCCTTGAGCGCGTCGGTCTTGTAGACGGCCTTGAACGCATCCGTGTACTTCGTGCCGAGCTTGAAGACGTGCCCCACTTCGATGCCACGTTTGATCGCCAGCGCATGGTTGCAGTGCGGACAACAGTCGCCGTCGCGCGCAATCACGAGGTCGGCGTAGGCGGCGATCTTGCAGTCGCGGGTGAAGTCGACATCCCGAAGATCGATTTCGTCCGGCAGATTGCCGCCCGTGATCATCCCCTTCGCACCCTGTAAATCAAGATCCGCGTAGATCGGCACGTCCACCGGCGGGTTGACGGGGCCGGCGTAGCCCACGGGCGCCCCGGTGACTTTCTGGACGGTCTCGAAGTCCGCCAGTTCAAACGTCTTCGCGCCGACGAGATGCTTGGCCTTGACCTCGTTGAGTTCGCGGTCGCCGCGTACGCAGAAAAGCACGGGCTTGCCATCGGCCTTGTAGACGAGCGTCTTGACCATTTGCGTGGCGGGGACTTTGAAGAAGTCCACCATGTCTTCAATGGATTTCGCAGGCGTCGGCGCCTGCGAGTAGGCAGGGCAGTCCTCAAACGCGCCCGGCGCCACCTGGCGTTCGGCCTTTTCAAGGTTGGCCGCGTAGCCGCAACCGTCACAGAACGCCACACCATCCTCGCCCGCGTCGGCAAGCACGTGGAATTCATGGGAGAACTTGCCGCCAATGTCGCCCGTGTCCGCCTCCACGGGATAGGCCTTCAGACCACACCGCGCGAAGACGCGCTTGTAGGCCTCGAACATCGCCGTGTAGCTTGCGTCGGCCGCTTCCATCGACACGTCGAAGGAATAGGCATCCTTCATCAGAAACTCTTTTGAGCGCATGAGGCCGAAACGCGGACGAATCTCGTCGCGGAACTTCCACTGGATCTGATAGACGGTGATCGGCAACTGGCGGTAGGAACTCACGACACTCTTCACGAGATCCGTGACCTCTTCCTCGGCCGTCGGGCCGAGCGCCGCGTCGTGGGCGCCGCGATCACGCAGCTTGAACATGTTCGGCCCCATCGACTCCCAGCGACCGGACGTCTTCCAAAGTTCAGCCGGCTGGAGAATCGGCATGACGATCTCCTGGGCGCCGGCGCGATCCATTTCCTCGCGGACGATCTGCGCCACTTTCTTCAGCGACCGCATTCCGAGCGGCATATACGAGTAAAGCCCGCCCGAAACCTTCTTCACGAGGCTCGCGCGTACCAACAACTTGTGCGAATCGATTTCGGCATCCCCTGGGTCTTCCCGCAGGGTCTGAATCATCATCTTGGTCCACTTCATGTGCAATCTCTTTTTCTACCGCTTCACTGCGCGGGTTCGAATAATTGTATCAATTCCCCCTAGGGAGAGCAACCGCAAATCTCACTCACCCTTATCCCGAATTTTTCGGAATACAGAGTCAACCAAACGCCTCATTGATTCATGCTTTTGAAGCATGCTATCATGCGGCCAAATTGTCCAGCGGACTTAATTGAGACGAGTAAACATCTACCCGAACTGACGCTCGGACTTCAGTCCACGTTAAACCAGTTCCAGCCGCGCGAGCCGCAGACCTCCACGACGGCGGTGCAGACCGGCG
>CAZTHR010000042.1:0-12454 GCA_964613265.1 uncultured Lentisphaeraceae bacterium
CGCTCGCGCGGGGCACGACGCTCCACCAGATCGTCTACGTCTTCAAGGGCGCGGAGCTGCACACGCTCGACGAGATCGCCTGCGAGCAGATGCCGTAGGGGCGTTCTCGGCCTCCCCGGGAATGCGCCGGGTTCCGTTTCGGGGGATGTGGAAACGCGGAATTGACGCGGGGCGGGGCGGGCGGTATAATGCCCGCCGTGGCCGTTAAAGGAAATAGAATGTTTCTCGTCGATCTTCGGAAGTGCGCCCCTGCCGCCCTCGCCGCGCTCTGGGCGGCGCCGTTCATCCACTACGGCAGCACGAAACGCGCCGTTCCAGACAGGACGGACGCGGTCTGCGCTGCGGGGGGCGGGATTGATTGACGGCGGGGCGGGACGCCCCGCCCTACCAAATGGACGGACGAATGGCATTCCGGCAGGGCGCGACGTCTCCGTCGCGTCCGGCGCCGAATCCGCCGCCCCGTCCGCAGACGTGGCGTCCGACGTTGCCGCTTCGCCCGAACCCACGTCGGTTCAACCCTCCGTCGAGGCGTCCGCAGATGCCGACATTGGACTGCATTCGGGCTATGCCACTTATACGGCGCCGCTGGAGGCGGACGCACATGGGCTGCAGATGTCTTTTGCGGGTACGGTCTTTGGCGTCGACGTGTCGGTTGTTGAACCTGGGGAGGTCTTTGTCAAGGGAACGACGAGGATTAGGAACTTCGGTCTCGCCTTGGACAGGGCTGGAGGCGTCGGAATGTCCCTTGATCTTCACATCGCCCCGGTCTGTGTATCCTTTTCCGGAATCGCGGTGCAGGAGATTCCTTCGGATTATCAGGATCCTAGCGGATACTTCTCCAATCCACATTTCGCGGGGATGTGGTCGCATACCGTGGTGAGGGGCGCTGGTGACCGGCACAGCCTGGAATGGTGGCGGAAGTGGAAGGCGTGGCGTCTGCTGGGCGGCGCGGCGTTTTTCGCCATGATGGCCGGATGTTCGCCGTCGGACGTCCACAAGACGCCGTTCGAGGACGACTTCCGCGAGATGTCCCGCGTCATCGGGATGGGCAGACGCCCCGCCATGCGGTAGTCGTGCGAATGTTTCGCTATCCGGTAGGGCGGGGCGTCCCGCCCCGCCGTTGACGTGTGCGACGGGGAACTCGCCGACGATGCGGCCGGCCTTGACGGAGAATCTTCAACTCACGGTCGTCGCGCCGGAATGCGCTCCGTGTTCTTCGTTCTCTTTGTGCTTGCATCCCCCCCCCCCCCACTCTCTCTCGTAAAACCACAAAGAACACAGAGAATACAACGACGCAAACCGCCGCCTCGTCCGCCAAGAAAAAAATGGGGATCCTCCAAGGGAAAGGGAAGGGCGAACGTTTCCAGATATAAGTATGAATCAGCTCACGCCTGGGAAAGGCGAGGGCTGTTTTTTGTGAAAAGTTCTCACGGTGATTGACAAGAAAAAAAAATAGATATAATTGTGTCATTAAATGCCGATGTTTAGTTCGGCAGAAGGAACGCTAGAACAGAACAAGCCACACACAACTATCTTACTTATTGCCATGTGGATGGAATAAAACGGACAGAGACTCCGCTTGGTTGTCTGGTAAAGAAACGGGAAAAAAGGATGCAGCAGAAAGGAAAAGATATGACAACGCTTAACGGCGAAGACGTATGTGTCTGCATAGGTTGCTGTACGGATGATGACATGCCGCGTCGGGTGAGGCAAATACGCGATTCCTGCGCAACGACGGTGGTTTTCCTATACAATCCTGATGGGAAAAGCAATCGAGATGGCGTTGAGAAGCTCGTGCGGAGACTGGAACAAGAAGACCAAAAACAAGTAGACCAAAACAGTCAAGAACAGCGGTCGCCGTGTGATAATGTCCGTCGGCAGATTTTCGTAATGCGTGTTGACGAATGGGAACGTTTTTATGCAGAACATGGGAATGAAACATTTAGCATTGTCCATATTCCCATCGATTCGTCTATGGCATCGCCGTCAAGTAAGAAAGACGGAGAGGAAGGGCCGTGTACGTTGAAGTTGGATGGCTTCGATGATATTTTGCCATTGAAAGAAGATTTGTTGAAGATTGTCGATTTCTTCAAGAAACCACTGGACAAGGGAATGTGGCCGTCTGTACTGCTGTCAGGTGAAACCGGCTCGGGCAAGACTTATACGGCGCAGAAGATCTACGATGCCCTCGTCCAGGTTGTCAAATCGGACAAGGACAAGCCAAGGGAACCTATGGGAAGGTTCGTCGCCTTGAATTGTGGCGAACTTGGCCGTGAAGACATAAACGCCGCATTGTTTGGCGTCAAGGGCGGATCATTTACTGGGGTGTCGAAGGATCAGCCCGGTGCTATCGCAAATGCAAAGAATGGCGTTTTGTTTCTTGATGAGATCGGTACGCTTCCAATAGAACTGCAGCCGCGATTGCTTACTATTCTTGATGGTGGCAAGTACAGGATTCACGGCACATCCGAGGCGACCGAAGATGTCAAGTGCCGGTTTGTATTCGGTACCAATGAAGACCTCCGTAAAGCGGTCCAAGAAGGACGTTTTCGGTTTGACCTGTATAATCGCATCAACAATGTTAACGTACGTATACCATCTGTACATGACCGAATCAAGGGGAGTTACGGTGAGAATTTTCTTGATCGGCAGATCGATACGTTTTGTGAAAAGCATGGCAACTTGCGGTTCACCAATCGTGCGAGGGCGTGTTTCAAAGGTTTCGCAAAGGAACATAAGTGGCGTGGCAATTTTAGAGAACTCAACCGTTGCTTTCAAATCATGGGTATGCAATCTGATCGGCGGAATATCGTATCGTATCGCGCAATGGAAAGGGTGGTTAGGGAGATTGAAGCCGATGTAAAGAACGAAGAGGTTTTAGAACAATCGCATTCTTTTCATGCCATGACGGAGCATCCGCTTCTGAAAGGTCGTTCCGGCATCCCCTATAACGAGAAAGTCAGGCTCGCGCTCGCGTTCAATTGCGCCGAAACAGCCAAGAATTGTGCTGCCGCCGGGCAGAGTTTTTATGATGGGAAGATACTCAAAAATCCGTGCTCGTCATTCCAACGTTATATCGAACAATTTGGTTTTAAATGGGACGCCAATGCAGACGGACATATCATCGCCACCGAGAATGCGAATAATTAGAATGGATGTTCTAACAGATTAGCCGCATGTCTAAATATGTTTTGCGGAGTTACGGCGACGAGATTTTAGCCGCTGTTAGAAGTGAATTTTATTGCGAGCAAAATTCGTTTTTCTACAGTTATTTTATGAGTGAGAGCCTTGGCACGGTACTTGCTTTATAAGGGGTATTAAAAAAACAAAAGGAGAATGAATCATGGCTAAAGTACCGAACGACTACGAACTTGACTTTCTGAAGAACTGTACAAAGGAGGAACTTGAACCTCTTGTCGGAATCCTTCTTGGAACTGACGAGGATGGTTGTATTAACCGTGGCGGGCGGATCAGTTCCGAACTCGAAGGAACTCCGGCATTTAAGGCGAACTACCCAGACCATACGAAATATGTTGACGAAATCATCGAGGAAATACAGAAATACGGTGGAAACACGATTTGGAACATATTTCGTGACATGGGTGTTTCATATCACGAACTGTTGTGTGATGCCGCGAAAAAAATGAATGTGAACTTCAAAAAAACGCAGAAAACGCCTATGATCGAAGGTTATCTTCTCGCGAAGGTGCTTGATGATGCATGGGAAGAGATGGCGGAAGACGATCGGCAAAAACTCCTTAAAGAGGCAGGAAACATATTGGGAGTCAAAGGAGGCGGATTGCCTTCGACCGTAGCGATTCAAATTTTCCGTGCAGGTGGATTTAAGTCGTATCAAATTTCGCTCATAATCGTGAATGCAATTTCAAAAATGATACTTGGCCATGGACTGAGGATTGCTCAAAACGCGCTTCTAGCGAGGATTCTTGCGGTATTTAGCGGGCCTATCGGTTGGGTTTTAACGGGTATCTGGACGGTGTTCGATTTTGCTGGGGAGGCCTATCGTGTGACGATTCCCGCCAGTGTCTACATCGCAGCACTCCGCACAATGAAGGAGAACGAGAAGTTCGCGGAGGCTGCCACCGCGGAGGTTGCTACTTAAGGTGGTCAGGTTGTCGATTTACCGCTGCACATCACTTGGATGGTCGTGAAAGGAATTGATGATTTGAAATGAAGACGGTTCGCGCTCCTGCAATCGCGTCCGCGTGAAGTAAACGCGATTGTAGGGCGTGAAGTGTTGACAAATCCCCCAAATCTCAGACCAGATGTTGCTACATTATCAATAAAAAAAAACAAAAGGAGAATGAATCATGGCTAAAGTACCGAACGACTACGAACTTGACTTTCTGAAGAACTGTACAAAGGAGGAACTTGAACCTCTTGTCGGAATCCTTCTTGGAACTGACGAGGATGGTTGTATTAACCGTGGCGGGCGGATCAGTTCCGAACTCGAAGGAACTCCGGCATTTAAGGCGAACTACCCAGACCATACGAAATATGTTGACGAAATCATCGAGGAAATACAGAAATACGGTGGAAACACGATTTGGAACATATTTCGTGACATGGGTGTTTCATATCACGAACTGTTGTGTGATGCCGCGAAAAAAATGAATGTGAACTTCAAAAAAACGCAGAAAACGCCTATGATCGAAGGTTATCTTCTCGCGAAGGTGCTTGATGATGCATGGGAAGAGATGGCGGAAGACGATCGGCAAAAACTCCTTAAAGAGGCAGGAAACATATTGGGAGTCAAAGGAGGCGGATTGCCTTCGACCGTAGCGATTCAAATTTTCCGTGCAGGTGGATTTAAGTCGTATCAAATTTCGCTCATAATCGTGAATGCAATTTCAAAAATGATACTTGGCCATGGACTGAGGATGGCTCAAAACGCGCTTCTAGCGAGGATTCTTGCGGTATGTAGCGGGCCTATCGGTTGGGTTTTAACGGGTATCTGGACGGGGATCGATATTGCTGGGGAGGCCTATCGTGTGACGATTCCCGCCTGTATCTACATCGCAGCCCTCCGCACAATGAAGGAGAACGAAAAGTTTGCGGAGGCTGCCACTGCGGAGGTTGCTACTTAAGGTGGTCAGGTTGTCGATTTGCCGCCGCACATCACTTGGATGGTCGTGAAAGGAATTGATGATTTGAAATGAAGATGGTTCGCGCTCCTGCAATCGCGTCCGAGTGAAGTAAACGCGATTGCAGGGCGTGATTGTTATCAATAGAATTGAGTTGTCTAACGCAAAACACGGGGGATTCGTTGTCGATGTGTTGTTTAATGTCTGTACAGTGGTACGTTTCGCATGGAAGAACTGATCGAAGAAGCATTCGTATAGGAGGTACTGTTGATTGAAGTCCGTTCCCTTCAGATGCCACCTGTGCACGAGCCGGTCGCCGCTCTTTCTTGCCCGCTAAGCGAGTGGCATCAAAAATGAGTAAACTCCAGGTGAAGCCTGCTTTGCACACCCAATCGAAATCTGCTATACTGTCGATCAAGTGCAAAAAGTCCATGTCAGCCTATGCTATGCAACGGGTGTTGCACTGGCTAGTGGTTGGCGGGGGTGGATTATCAAGAATGCCGATGCAGGGGATGATCGCCAGCCAAGGCATGTGACATTCTTCAATCGTAGGAGGCATATCCATGTGTCGAAGTGAAAGATTTACGAACGTCTACGAATCCTTTGTCGATTCCGTGGTGCATACTTGGTGGCGCTTTCAGGCGTGGCGGAGAAGCCGCAATCCGGAACTTGTCGAACTGGATGCGTTCCGCGAACTCGTGAACGTCGAACGCCGGTTGCAGAAATACCCGCACGCCGTGCCGGTGCTCGAAGCCGCGCTCAAGCTGTACGAGACGACCGGGCAGAACGACAAAAAGCGGGATATCGCACGGCGTCTGCGCGAGGCCACCTCGGCGTCCAAACGCCCTGAATCGGAGAAGTCGCCGGCTGTGGCGGCATCGTCGGAGATTGAGGCGCTTGCGGCACGGGCCCTTGAACTCGTGCAAAACGGCGGCCGCGCGTCGGTCAGCAATTTCCAGCGAAAGCTCGAAATCAACTACGAACAGGCTGTACAGGTCTTGGCGCTTCTTGAGAGCCGTGGGCAGCTCGGAGAGAAGAATTAACGACGGTCTCGACCGAACCCCGGCTTCCACCGCCACATCCTTTCTAGCGTCAGACGCATTGTGAAGTCGAGATGCGCGTCTGGCTTTTTACGTCGTCCCCAAGAAAGCTTGTTGCGGTCGTGAAGTGTTTCATGTAGAATGATGGCACATCGTGCTTCGCATCGGTATGGTGGCGAAGCCTTCGTTTGGTCAGCAAATAAAGGAGCAGAGGTATGATTCGCGAGAATTGGAAAGCGGCGGCGGTGGTAGCTGCCGCCATGTGCGTGTACGGTGTGCAGGGCGCGGCGGAATGGTTCGTGCGGGTCAATCCCGCCGAATCGCGCGGGCCGATCCGCATCATGAATGCCGTCAACAACGGGCCGAACAAAGTCCGCAGCGACCAGACGCGGAGTAACTTCGACGAGTTCAAAGCGTTGAAAATTCCTTACGCACGTGTCCATGACGCGAACCTGTGCTACGCCTACGGTGCGCCGCACACGGTCGACATCTCCGCTGTCTTCCCGGACTTCGACGCCGATCCGAACGATCCGCTGTCCTACGATTTCACGTTGACGGACGAGTATCTCGACGTCATCGCGGCCGCCGGGACGGAGACGTTCTTCCGGCTGGGGCAGTCCATCGAGCATTCCATCAAGAAGTATGGCGTCCACCCGCCGAAGGACTTCGCCAAGTGGGCGCGGATCTGCGAACATGTCATCCGCCACTACAACGAGGGCTGGGGCTGGAACGTTCGCAAGGAGGCATTCAAGAACGTCGTTCAATACCGCAACCAGTTCAAGATCAAGTACTGGGAGATCTGGAACGAGGCGGACAACAACGTGCGGACGGTCGATGGGCGCGAGTCGCCGACCTGGACGGGCACGCAGCAACAGTTCCTCGAACTCTACGAGACCACGGCGAAGCATCTTCGCGCCTGTTTCGGCGACACGATCAAGATCGGCGGCCCGGCGTTCTGTTGGTGGGGGTCGTGGAAGGACGTCTTCGTGCCCTACTGTCGGAAGAACAACGTGCCGCTCGACTTCTATTCTTGGCATTGCTACACCGTTTCGCCGATGCAGGTTGCGCAGTGCATTCACGACGCGCGCAAGCTCTTGGACGACAACGGATTCAAAAACGCCGAGTCCATCCTCAACGAATGGAACTACGTGAAGGGCTGGTCCGACCCCTGGGTCTACTCGCTCGAAGTCGAGTCGGGCCGGTTCGGACAGAAAGGCGCCGCGTTCGTCGCCGCGACGATGTGTGCCAGCCAGGACGCGCCGCTCGACCTGCTGATGTTCTACGATGCACGGCTTGGTACGGGCATGAACAACATGTTCGACGCGCTCACCTATCTGCCGATGAAGGGCTACTACCCGTTCGCGGCGTGGCGCGACCTGCGCGACCTGGGCGAGCAGATCGTCTGCACGACGGAGACGAGCGACCTCAAGGCGGCGGCCGACAAGCAACTCTACGCCGTCGCCGCGAAGGGCAAGGACGGCCGCCTCGGCGTCTTCATCGTTCGCTACAACGACGACAACAACATCGTCGAGACGCGGCGCGTGACGCTCGCCCTGCCGAAAGACCGTTCTTTCACGAAGGCTCGCTGTCTGCTGACGGACGCCGTGCGGACGCACACGGAGACGCCGCTGATCCTCAATGCGGACGGTACGGCCTCGGTGAAGATGCAACCCAATTCCTTCGCCTACGTCGAAATCGAATAGCCGTGCCGCGCGCGGGATTGACGCCGTTTAAAATGTTTACCAAAATTAACAAATTCCCCTTGCGGGCGAATGTTGGTTTTGGTAAACTTTTCGGCGTCTGACATCAGGCAAAGTAAAGGATGACACGAAAATGCCTCTATCAATGATGGAAATCGGTAGCAGCCACCTCATCAAGACGGTGGGTGGCAAGGAGTCCGTGCGTCGCCATTTGGGCGACATGGGGTTCGTCGAGGGTGCGGAAGTGACGGTTGTCGCGGAAGCCGCCGGCAGTTTGATTATCGGCATTCACAACACGCGTGTGGCGGTGAACCGCGATCTGGCGCGTCGTATTCTCGTTTAGAACACACGTCGGCGAATGCGGCGGCGCGTACGCGCCGCCCCGTGCGCCGAAGGGGTAAAGGCAGTAAGGTTATGAAAACACTGAAAGACGTTGAAGTGGGCAGCACGGCGGTCGTCGTGAAACTCCACGGCGAGGGCGCCGTCCGTCGGCGCATCATGGACATGGGGTTGACGAAGGGCACGGAGGTGTTCGTGCGGAAGGTGGCGCCGATTGGCGATCCCATCGAATTGTCGGTGCGCGGCTACGAACTGTCCATCCGCAAGGACGAGGCGGCGACCATTGAGGTCAAATGAATTTTTTTGCGGGTAAAGTTAGCCATGTCTAGTTAGGCGTGGTGAACACGTACGGAGAGGGACGGGTTCACGGCGGACGGATACGGCACAGAAGGGATAAAGAGAAAATGGCAACGATCATTGCACTCGCAGGCAACCCCAACTGCGGCAAGACGACGCTCTTCAACGAGCTGACGGGGTCGAATCAGTACGTCGGCAACTGGCCGGGCGTGACGGTCGAGGAAAAGAACGGCGGGCTGAAAGGCCACAAGGACGTGGTCGTGCAGGACTTGCCGGGCATCTATTCCCTGTCGCCGTATTCGCTGGAGGAAAAGGTTTCGCGCAACTTCCTCGTGAATGAAAAGCCGGCGGCGATTCTCAACATCATCGATGGCGTGAACATCGAACGCAACCTCTATCTGACGACGCAGTTGGCCGAGATTGGCGTCCCGATGGTGGTGGCCATCAACATGATGGATCTTGTCGAGAAGAACGGCGACAAGATCGATTTCGAGAAACTCGCGAAGAGCCTCAACTGCAAGGTCGTCGGTATCAGCGCCCAGAAGGGCACGGGCTGTCGCGAAGCGGCCGAACTCGCGTTGGCGTATGCGCAGGAGGGCAAGTCGGGCGAGCCACCCCACGTCTTTACCGGTTCCGTCGAACACGCGCTGGCGCACATTGAGGAATCGCTGCAGGGACAGGTGCCCGCCGCGTCCCTCCGTTGGGCGTCGATTAAGGTGTTCGAGCGCGATGCGGACGCGATTGGCAAGTTGAACATTTCAAAGGACGTGCTCGATCACGTGGAAGGGCACATCCGCGACTGCGAGAAGGAGATGGATGACGATGCCGAGGCGATCATCACGTCGCAGCGCTACGAGTTCATCCAGCGCATCGTGAAAGCGTGTGTCGTCAAGAACGAACGCCGCGCGAAGCGTACGAGCTGGTCGGACAAGATCGACCGCATCGTCACGAACCGCATCCTCGCCATTCCCGTCTTCCTCGTTGCGCTCTGTGCCATGTACTGGCTGGCCGTCTCCGACGGAGGCCCCGGCACGGTGTTGACGGATTGGGCGAACGACGGGTTCCTGGGCGACGGTTGGTTCCTGCCCTACAGCCAACATACGTACCAGAGTGCACCGGATGTCAAGGACGCCGACAAGCCGTGGTACGAGGGGATGGATTTCGAGACGGCCTCCGGCGCGTTCGAGCCGCATGGTGTGAACGTCGAAAACTGGCAGTCCGCCTACAAGGCCGCCTACGACGCGAAGAAGGGCGAGGGCGCGTACGACAAGGATCTCGACGCATTTAACGAAAAAGCCAAACAGGCATTCAAGCCCGAAAAGGCGGGCGAAACGTTTGAGCCAATCGAATTTGAAGTGCTCGATGAAAACCTCGCCAAGACCGTCAAGGCCGAGGCGTGGCTCGAAGACGAGGAGACGGGCGAGATTCGCCACGGCACGTTCGCCGTTGCGCCGGACGGCAAGTTGTCCGTCTCGGAAGAAGAGGAGGACGATCCCGAACTCAAGTGGACGTGTGACTACGCAATGTACAAGGCGTCTGCGGACGTTGCGGAACCTGATCCCTCGGACGGCTTCGGCATTTGGATTCCCGGCGTGGCCGCGCTCATGGGCGAGTTCTGCACGGCGTGTGGTCTGACGGAAGGGTCGTTGGCCTACGCGCTGATCAACGACGGCATTGTCGGTGGCGTTTGCACGGTACTGGGCTTTGTTCCGGTGATTGCCATCGTGTTCCTGTTCCTCGCGTTCCTTGAGGACTGTGGCTACATGGCGCGTGTCGCGTTCATCATGGATCGTCTCTTTCGCGGGTTTGGCCTCAGTGGCAAGAGCTTCATCCCGATGCTCGTGGGCAAAGGGTGTGGCGTCCCGGCCGTTATGGCGGCGCGGACGATTGAGAACAAACGCGACCAGCGCATGACGATTATCCTCGCTACGTTCATGCCGTGCGGCGCCAAGACGGTGATTATCACGATGTTCACCGCCGTCTTCTTCCGCGAATGGTGGTGGATTGCGGCGGCCATGGATCTCATGGGGATCGCAATCATCGTCCTTGGCGGTATCGCGTTGAAGAAGACGAAGATGTTTGCGGGCGACGCGGCGCCGTTCGTGATGGAACTGCCCGCCTACCATCTGCCGACGTTCAGCGGCATCGTCATTCACACGTGGGAGCGCGTGAAAGCCTATGCGTGGAAAGCCGGCATGATCATCTTCCCGGCCTGCGTGGTGCTCACGTTCATGATGGTCTTCGACTGGAAATTCAACGTGGTGGGCGACAACCTCGACCAGTCCATTCTCCATGATGTCGGCAGTTGGTTCGCCTGGTTCTTCGCGCCGCTCGGCTTCGGCACATGGCAGGGCGCGGCCGCGACGATTTCGGCCGAAATCGCGAAGGAGCAGGCCACGGCCACGCTCGCGATGGTGGCTGGCGGTGATGGCTCGGCGGCCGCGAACGTCCTGGCGCTCTTCAAGAGTTTCGACCCACAGTACTTCCGCGCGTCCGCGCTGGCGTTCCTTCTGTTCAACCTCTTCATTCCGCCGTGCGCGGTGGCGATTGTGAACACGTTCAAGGAACTCGGTTCGCAGAAGTGGGGTTGGTTCGCGATGGCGTTCCAGTTGTCCGTGGGCTACATTCTTGCGCTGAACGCCTATCAGCTCGGCATCGTTTGCATGGGCGGCGCGTTCGGCCTCGGCGCGGCCGTCGCGGTTGCCGTGGATCTCGTCGTCCTCTGGCTCATCTTCCGTCCCAATCGGAACAAGTAAGATGAACCCCGCGTCGATTGCCGTCATCGGAATTGTCGTCGTCCTCGCGGCGCTCGCCGTTCGCCACAACCTGAAGAAGAAAGGTGGCGGATGCGGGTGCGGTTGCAAGGGCTGTTCCGGCGGCGGGACGTGCGCGAATACGCACGCGAAGAAATGAACGACGAAAACAGATTTTAAACGAACAAGGAAAGAGAAATACAATGAAGTCCAAACACTATCTCGCGCTTCTCTGTGCGGCCGGCGTGGCCGGCGCCTGGGCGGCCGATGAAAGAGCGGCGAAACCGGAAGCCGAAGTCACGGAAGAGGAAACGCCCATTGTCGCCACCGAATTCTCCGTGGCCTATGAATCCCACCACGTGTCCTACGGCTTGATGGACACGCGCGCCCCGATCGTCACGCCGGCCGGCGCGATCACGTTCTTCGATCTGCTGACGTTCGACTGCGCGTTCGTGATGGATACGACGCACTACAGCCGTAAACTTGGCATCGGCAACCGTCGTTGGCAGTACTGGGAACTCGACGCGGGCGCGAGCCTCGCCTATACGTTCGACAAGGAGGCGTTCGATTTCCTGCCGACGTCTGTCGAACTCGGCGCGGGCTACGTCTACGAATACCACCCCCGCCGTGCCAAGTGCAAGACGGACGGCGTGAACGGTAACCCGGACACGCAATTTGTCTCGGCTTACTTCGCGTTGCCGGACTTGCTGGTCGTCCCGACGTTCAGCTACGAGCGCGACATCGTGCGCGACAACGGCACCTACCTCAACCTTGAACTGGCCCACGAGTTCGCGCTCGTCGGCGGAGCCAACGAGGACGATGATCCGGAAGTGGCGCTCACCCTCGCCGTCGCGCAAGGCTTCGGCAACGCGCCGCGTGTCCGCGCCTACCTCGGCGGGACGCTGGAAGATGACGAACGTGCGCTCGACCACGCGGGCTTGATGGACACGCAGTTCACCGCAACGATCGACTGGCACATCACCGACTGGCTGACGCTCAGTCCGTACGTGGCGTATGTGGACTTCCTTTTCGACTCGAAGATCCGCGACTACTCGCGTTCGTACGAACCGCTCGCGTCGGGTGGCCACAAGAAAGACACCAGCTGGCACGTCCTCTGGGGTGTCACGCTCGCCGCCTCCTTCTGATTGGACGGCATCGGATATTCCATTATGGCATGAAGGTCTGGCAGGACGGCGTTCTCGTGCGCAACTTCGTGCCCATGC
>CAZTHR010000043.1:0-12433 GCA_964613265.1 uncultured Lentisphaeraceae bacterium
TCCGTCCTTGAACACGCGCAGGGCGGGAATCGACTGGATGCCGAATTTCGCGGCGAGTGCCATGTTCTGATCGATGTCCACTTTGGCAATCGTCACGTCCGGATGAGCCGGCGCAAACTTCGCGTCCAGTAGTTTTGCCTGCATCTGACAAGGCCCACACCACGTCGCTCCAAAATCAACGACAACCGTTCCCGACGCAATCGTCGCGTCGAATTCTTTTTCCGTCACATTCACAATGGCCATGGTCATGCTCCTTTCTCAAGAAATCGCTGGGCCTCAAGCGCCGCCTGCGCCCCCGTGCCGGCGGCGACGACCGCCTGTTTGTAGAACGGGTCGGCGCAATCGCCGGCGGCGAAAACGCCCGCCACGCGCGTCCGCGTCCGATCAACGCGGACATACCCCGCCGCATCCAGTTCCACCGCCCCGTTGAGAAACGCCGTCTGAGGTTCATGCCCAATCGCGACAAACGCGCCCGCGACGGCGAGCGTACGCCCGTCCGACAGCGTCACCCCCGTCAAGACGCGACCATCGCCGTCAAACGACGCGACGGTCGTCCGCCAACAGATCTCAACGTTGGGCGTGGCGCAAAGGCGGTCGGCGAGCGTCTTCGCGCCGCGAAAGGCGTCGCGGCGATGAATGAGATACACGCGCCGGCAAATCTTCGCCAAATAAAGCGCCTCGACGAGCGCCGTGTCGCCCCCACCGACGACGGCAACATCGCGTCCTTTATAGAACGCGCCGTCGCAGACCGCACACGCGCTGACGCCGTGGTTCCGGTACGTCGCTTCGCCCGGCAACCCCGTCCAGCGAACGGACGCGCCCGTCGCCACGATGACGGCCCGCGCCGCATAGACGTCCGCAAGCCCCGTCAGGTTCTTCACGGTGTCCGAAAAATCGACGGACGAAATCTCATCCATCTCGAACCGAACACCGCCACGTTCCGCCTGTCGACGCATCGCCGTCATGAGCGCCAGACCGTTCACGGGTTCGGCGAACCCCGGAAAGTTCTCCACGTCCGCCGTCTGCGTCAATTGTCCGCCCGCAAGCATTCCCTCGATAACGAGCGGACGCAGCCCCGCCCGCGCGGCGTAGATGGCCGCTGTCAGACCGGCCGGGCCGCTACCGATGATGATGAGATTTTCAATTGCCATGATGCCTCCTCCGTCTAGCGCAACCGAATGGCCACAAGGTGGTGGTCGGAGACGTCCGTCCCCGGATAGATGCGTCGGCTGACAATCCGCTCGAATCCCCGATACAGGATATAGTCGAACGTCGCGTCGGGGAAGACGCCGCGTCCGGGATGCGTCACGCACTGGGCCTTCTTCAAATCGCGGAAGCAACTACGAAAGTGCGCCCCGTAGAACGACCGCAGCGTCGATTCACTGACAAACATCGGATCGTCCTCGTTCGTGTTGAAGTCCCCGCCGACGAGGATGCGAATGTCGCGTTCCCCGACTTTCGGGCGCATCGACCGAACGACGGCGAGAATCTGCGCGGCCGCCGCCTCGCGTTTGTAGATGTTTTTCTGCGCCGCATAAACGCCCTCCGTTGACAGCCAGTTGCTTTTCAAATGCAGACAGAAACAGAGGATCGGACCGTCCGCGCCACCGTCCAGCAAGGCATAGACGAACCCGCGCGGAATCTGAACGCCATCGGCACGCGACCAGATGGCCGTCCCCGCATCCAGCACCGGCAGCGTGGACAATATGCCCAACTGCTGCCAGAGCGGCACGCCGGCGTTGTCCGCAAACGCGCTCGTCACGACCGATTTAAGGTTCGTGACGCCAGTGGCGGCGGCCAATCGCGCACTCGTCTCCGCGTCGCGCAGTTCCTGCACGAGGACGATCCACGCGGCGGGATTTTTCCGACACTGGTCGCGATAGCCGTCCGCCAGAATCCGCCCCGCGTCGCGTTCAACCCGCGCCTCCTTCTCCGGCGCCGCCCGTAAATCGGCAATGCCCGATGGAAACCAACGCAAGTTCCACGTCATCGCAACCACGTCGCCGAACGACGCCCAGCGGACAAGCCCCAGCAGCAGAAGAATGGACATCCTTCTCCGCACGGTGTTCACCCTCCGCAGACCTTGCAGGGTTTGCCGTCCTGCGGCCCGCAGAAACGCCCTTTTGACTTCTTGAAATTCCGACACCGTGCATTGTGCCGCGTCTGCGATCGCGCGGAAAGCCAATGATCGGTTTCAGGTTGCGCGGCACCATCCGCCACCGGAGCCGGCGCGTCCGCAACGACTTTTTGCGGCAAGGCCGGATTGGACGCACCCGTCCGCCGCCGTGCCACGAGTTCCCGCCGCAACTGTTGGTTTTCGCGCCGCAGTGCGTCGCGTTCCGCTTTCAACTCGTCAATCTGCGCCGTCAACGCCGCCACGACGGGTTCCGCAGACGCGGCCGGCGCACCCGTTTCCACAGGCGTATCTGCCATCACCACGCCGCAGAACAAGTGCGCACACACGAACAGCGAAACGCCCCCGCGACGGAAGCGGCCGCACCATCTGTTTTTCAATCTGCCGAACATCGCCATGAACCTTGTTCTTTCGTAGGCCAGCGATTATACCACAAAACTTCGTCCCCTTCCCGTCGAACGAAAGCGGAATCGCCACGGTGAAAAGGCAAAGTGAACGCAACCCTTCTGCGAAGCGAGGGTTGCGTTCACGTTTCTTTTTCATCAACCAAATTACGGGCAGCAGGAGGCGTCACCGGATGATGATGACCGTGTTGCGCGAGTAGCCGAACGTAAGACTTCCGCCGCCGTCCTTGAGCCGGAAACGCCAGCCCGGCGCCGTCGTGGCCACGCCATCCGAATCAACGTACTCAACTTCAGGAAGCACGGCGACGGGCGTCTCGAATGTGGCCACCGTTTTCCATTTCCGCCAGTCCGTCGCGTTTTTGTCCAGCAGATCCGCCTCGGTCACACGAAGTCCCGACGTCCGCAACACGTTCGCCGAAAGAAGCGGCTGTGAATCGGGAGACAGCGCGGCCATCGCCGCCGACGCGAACGCCACCACGCCGCCCGGCATACCCTCGGGATGCGTGAACGCGAGCGTCCCGCCTTCCAGGCGCGTTGCACCACCGTAGGTGTTCGTCGTCGTGAGGGTGAGAACACCCGCGCCGCGCTTCGCCAAGCCGCCGTGCGCAAATCCGACGGCATCGAAATCGACCGTCTCCACCGTCGCCGTCCAGCAGTTGGCGTTTTTGCAGTCGGCCTTGTGGACGAGCACGGCCGGTTTCGCTTCGTAGCCGAAGCCAGGCGACATGACGATCATCCCACGTGCGACACGGTTCGTATTGTCGAAATCCATGAGCGCAGAGGCGCCCGCGCCGCCGACGGCGGACGTGATGAAACTGCGCGTCGGTCCGATGAGCGTGTGTTCCGCCATCGCCTCATCGGGCAGCGTGACAGATTTGATGCCATATCCATACGGTTTCAGAAGCGGCTGACGCCACGTCACATTGCGGCCGTCCGTGTCGATGACCGCGCCACCCGCGTAGACCGTGGCACGTGTGAAAAGACGATCGGGATCGACCGCCTTTCCGTCCGTACTGAAGAACTCGCCCGCGCGCGTCGTCACCAACACGCCGCCGTTGAAATTGAGATAGGAATGCGTCGCGGCCGCTACACGTTCGCGAATCGTCTCCCATGCCGGCATCCCATTGCCGAACACTTGCTCGACAAGAATAGCCGGGACTTTCAACGTCCCGCCGCGATTGAGGTTGACCATCGCCGTCACGGCCTTCGCCTCGTTCGTCGCGGGCACGGATCGAATACGCGAGTAGGACGAATCCAACACAGCGTCTGCGCCGTCGACCGTCACGATGGCCGTGGACGACTCCCCGGTCGGTACATAGTTGTTGAAGTTCATCGCCAGGTAGTGGTTGCGGAAAAAGGATGTCCCGCCCCGTACGACGAACACGCCGTAGCTGTCGCCGCTCCGCCCACCCGCAAGGCGCAGAGGGCTGCCCGATCCGTCGTAGCCGTGGTAGGACTCGCCTCCGCGCTGGACGAAGAAGCCGGGCGCAGAATACCCCAAATAAAGCCACTGCTTCTGCCGGAACATTCCACCATCAACCCCCAGATAGCCGTACGCCCCGCCGTTGAATCCGATATGACCTTCCGTACCATCACTGCTCGGCCCGTTGAACAGTTCAAAGAATCCGCCGAACTGGTAGCAGGCGCCCTTACCGCTAAAGCCAATCGACGTCGTATTGGAGACAATCGCGTGGTCGTGGATTTCCAAAACACCGTACCCCGGTTTCCAACTCCCCGCATCGTATTTATCGCCCACGGTGAACCGCGTCCGCTGTTTCTGACTCGTCGGCGTCGGTGTCTCGACGAGCGAAGCGTTGTTCGAGACGATCAGCCGCGCCGGCCACGCGGCCGAACCGCCGCAGACGGACAGGGTCCCGTTCGTGACGTTGAGATGCGCATCGTCCCGCACAACCGTGATGCCGCCCAGGCTCGCATATTTCTTCACAGACTCGGGATAGGGCAGACGCGCATTACCGACACCACCCTGATGATAGCCGCCGATCACGTTCGTGTTCGCACCGCAGAACGCCACGACACCTGGTACATCGTGATTGATGCGACCCGTTCCCATGATAGGACCGTGGAAGAAAAGGTCGCCGCTCTGTTCATTGTAGTTGTACTGGTTGAACGTCAACGTCGGACACGTGAAATCGATGGAACCGTCCCAATGCGAGTAGAGTCCGTCGGCCTCCCCCTTGTAATAGGTCGCATAGTAGGGTTGGACGACGGCATTCTCCTCGACCACCATCCGACAGGGTATCGCCCCTTTGCGGACGCCAAAGAGACGCATCCGCGTATTCGCTTTCATGCGAAAAACCATGTTGGATACCGTTCCTTTCGAATCCGGCGCATCGACAAGGCGCGGACTTCCCTCGGCGTTCACGAATCCAGATGCCACGACGATTTCACCGGGATCCTTGATCTTGACCGTTCCACGAAATTCAAACATTGCCGAGTATTCGAAAGAGAACACGGGATCCGTCCGATGCTTGTCCGCCGAGAACGTCAGCACGTGGTTGTTCATTTCGATCGTGCCGTCCCCCATGCCCCAGCGCGATCCCGTGTTGATGGTCGCGTCGTCGTCCAGCACGATGTGATAGAAACAGTGGCCATCGCCCCGGTGGTAAGCATTCGGACGCTGGAGACAGCCGAAACCGTCCGGCCCCGCGCCCGCGATGTGAAAGCACGTGTTTGCAAAGAATCCCACGCCCAGAGGCTCGTTGGCGGCGTCCACGAACTCAGCCGCCGCGCCCTTCCTGACCGTGAACGTAGCGGGCTTGCCGAACGCCGGCTTGATGCCCATGAGGAAACCGCCTTCGATGGTCAGCGTCCCCGTGAACGTCGCATTCGTCCGCGCTCCAAGCGTAACGGCGCCCGTTCCCTTCTTCACAAGGGCCGTGACGCCGTTGGGAATGTTCTGTCCATAGTCGTAGGGCGCGGACTCCGGATACGTTTCCACGTCCACGTCGAACGTCAGCGTCTTGCCGTCGGCACTCAACAACGCCTCGTCCGCCGCCCCAGCCTCGCGCAGACCCCAGCTAAACGCCAGACCCGCGATCACCACGAACCGCGTACCTACACGGCCGAAAATCTGTTTCTTTTGTCTTGCCATTGTGTTCTTGTCCTTTCGTGCCTTTCAAAACACAAGGCAATTATAGCTATTTTTTTTTTCTTTGCAAGCGCGAATTTTCTACGCCCTTCGAGGATGGCGGGAGACGCGGATGTCGGCGCGTCTGAGGAAGCGCAAGTGGAGCAACAACGGCGGCAGCGTGGCGAGTTGGCAGAGGACGTCGGAAATTGGCATGGCCAACCAAATTGCGAGCACATGGTCGGACATGAGATACGGCAACAGCCACAGGCAGGGGAGGAGACAGACCCCCTGCCGTAGAGCAGAGAGCAGAATCGCCGTCGCCGGCTTGCCAATCGACTGGAAATACGTCGTGGCCATCACGTTGATGCCGATGCACCAGAGCATACAGTTCGCAATCCGCAGCACCCGCGCCGCCGCCGCCAGATAGGCGTCCGCCGCGCCGAAACAACGGGCAATCGCCTCCGGAAAACAGACTTGCGCGAGGGTGGCGCACGTCACGAGCGCGGTCGTCGTCCAGAAGCCCAGGAGCAAACACCCCCGCACCCGCGCGTAATTGCGCGCTCCCCAATTGAACCCGATGATCGGGCCGATGCCCTGCTGCAGGCCCATGACCGGCATGAGGAAGAGAATCATGACCGCCTGGTAGATTCCCAGCGCGGCAATTTGGATCGTCCCCGCCTCCGGCGTCGGCGACCAGAGGGTCAGCACCTTGGCCAGCGACAGGCCGATGAGCGCCCCCAGAACCTGCTGGAGAAAGGGTCCCAGTCCAATTCCCATGGCGCGGGCCGCCAGGCCGCGATAGAAACGAATACGCCGAATACGCAATGGTACGACGCTACGGCCGCGCCCGTAATGGATGAACGCCCAGGCGCAAGAGAGGAACATCGCGATGTTCGTGGCCCAGGCCGCCCCCGCCACGCCCATGTCGAAGACGAAGATGAACAGCGGATCCAGCACGAGGTTCGCGCCAAACCCCACGACCATGCACATCATGGAGGAAAGCACGGCTCCTTCCGCGCGCATCATGCTCGACAGACCGAACGCCAGATGGGAACAAATCTGCGGCGGCAGAACGATCGTCAGATAGAGTTTCGCCTGCTGCAACGCTTCCGGCGAAACGTCCCCGCCCCCAATCGCCGTGAGCACGGGTTCAAGAAACGGCAGCAACAGAAACGGCAATGTCAGGAAGAACAGCAGTTTGAACGCCACCAACTGGCCCAGCGTCTTCTCCGCCGTTTCACGATCGCCCGCGCCAAGCTTGATCGACAACACGGCCGAATGCCCCGCGCCAATCCAAACGCCGAATGCGCCGTACGCCATCATGACGGGTACGGCGAAGGACAACCCCGCCATCGCCGCCACGCCGCATCCGTTGCCGATATAGAATCGGTCGACAACGGCATAGAGCGCGTTGAGCGTCATCGAGACGAGCGCGGGCCACGAATAGCGGACGATCAGCCGTCCCAGCGGAGCCTCGGCCAACGCCTGCAGATTCTGGTGGACGTGCATCGCGCCGGCTTACTTGTCGGGCGGGAACGGCCGACCCAAACCGAGATTTTCGGGATACTCGTTCCGCTGCTGCAACGCGGCGTCCGCCTTCTTCATGTCGCCATTCCGCAATGCCCGCCGCGCCACGCCCGCCCAAGCATCCTGCCAGATGCCGTGCGCGTTTTCACCGTGTTCGGACGGCAACACATGGATGCCGCGCAGAAAGGCAACCGCCTCGTCGAACTGCTCCAGCCCGCAGAGCGCACGCGCATGGAGGAACTGGAGCGCGTTGTTTCCCGGAAAACGTTTCAGATACTCGACGCCCAGACGGAACGCCGTCTTGAAATCCTTTTCTGCCAGGCAGTACGCCATGAGGTCGCGCCCCACGCGCCAGGAATCGCCGCACCGCCGCGCCGCGTACAGATCCTGCAAGCGGTCGGTGCCCGAACGCCGCGAAGCGCGGTAGAGATAGAACGTCGCCGCATCGGCGTCCGTACACGCCGCCAACAGACGATCGGCTTCGGCCTCTTCGCCGAACGCGGCCAGCTGCACGGCCTGCAGGTAGGCGAACTTCCAGGAAACGCCCTGCTGCGCGGCCCAGGCCAACGCCGCGCGCGATTCCCAACGGAACGGCATCACCGTGTCGACGGACAACGCGGCCGCCGCCGTCAACGCCTCCTGCGCACGCGCCGCATCGCCAAGACGGTGGAACACGTAAGCGCGGCGAATCTGTGCAACCGGATGGGCGGCCGCGTAACCGAAAAGCTCGGCGGCCTCCGTGTAGAGCCCCGCGTCCTCGTACCAACTGCCGAGTTCCAGATACGTCTGATCCGGCAATTCATTGCGCACGGCTTCGCGGAACGCCGCCTCGTCGAGATCGCCCATCAACTTGGCTTCATAACGCGCACCATGAAACAGCGGCGCGACCGTCTGCGCAAGCTGGAGGATTTTACGTCCGCCCGCCCGGTTGCCCTGCTTCCGCGCACAAACGAGACGAATCAGCCAGGCGTCGAAATTGAAACTGCCCGCCTGCGTGGCACGGAGGGCGTGTTCGTCGGCGCCCTTCCAGTCTCCAGCACGGAGGGCGAGCTTGGCCAGCAGGGCCTCAGCGGAGGCGCGGTAGAGCGGCGAGAACGCGGCCAGCGTCAGACGTTCCTTTGCCGTTGGATGGTCGTCAAGCATCCGGGCGGCGAAACCGTCCAGATAGTTCGCGGCCGGATCGTACGTATCGACCGCGAGGGCGCGCGCACAGAAGGTACGCGCCTGGTCGGGGCGGCCGTGGCGGATCGCAAGTTCGGCAAGGACGTTCAGCGCCGGCGCGAAACACGGCTCTTTGGCAAGGCAGTCGTTCAACGCCTGCTCGGCCGTGCGGTCGTCGCGCGTGCGAAGCGCCTGTTCGCCGCGCCGGTAGAGTCCGTAGGCGGACGACCAGTCGAACGACGCCGGCGTCGTCAGCGGACGCTCAACCCAGTTCGACGGAGCGCAGTCGGCGGCAAAGGCGTCTGCCGCGTGCAGGACGCCCCACTTCTCCTCGAAAACGTCCGTCGCCCCCGGCGCGAACGTGGGGTGCTTGAAGGGCGTGCGATAGGTATTGCCACGCGGTTGGTTGAAGACGCGACCACTCTGGAGTTCGACGTACTGCCCGTCGACGTCCGTCAGCAGATCCTCCCAAATGCCCCCTTCACGCGACAAGGCCCACAACCAGATTTTGCGCCCGTACTTGGTTGCGCCGATGTGGTAGGATCCGAATTCGGCCTCCGGCCACCAAATGCCGAAGAACGCGGGATTGCCGTTCAGAACGTGATAGGACTTGGATGCGCCGAACGCATTGTTGCCATAGACGTGGAGATCGCGCCCTTTGGCGTCGATCGGCCATGCGTGTGCGTCGCCGTCATGACCGATGTACGCGGAGCCGGGGAAGATCAGTTCGGGATTCTGCCGGGCCGAATAGGCGGCCGTCATCCACTGGTAGTACGGCTGCGGCAGATGCGAGCCGTTGTACCAGGTCGTCCGCGTCAAGAAGTGGTCGGCGTTCGGCGGCAGGTTGACCTCCACCTGCCACGTCGTGCGATTGATGTACTCCGTAGCCGACACGAAGCAACTCGCACTACCGTCGGGATTCTGCCGCGTCGTCCAGTCCACGGGCGTCGCCGTCGTGGGCGAATGGCCGAGGATGCCGAAATTGAACTCAATGCCGCCCGAACACCACGGCCCGCGCAGGGCGATGTTGCGGAATTTGACGGCGTGATTGTAGTAGATGAACATCCGACCCGTACGCTTGTCCTCCGCGCCCCAGACCTTGCCGCCGATTTCGGGCAGAAGCGTCACCTTGACCTTTTCGTTCTCCAGCACGACGGCCGTCCACGTCTGCGTCGTACACGTGGCCGTCGACCCGTCGTAACGGAAGTAGGGATAGCGGCACTCGGCCGTGCATGGCACGGGGTCGGGATCTGAAAATGGGTACGTGGGCATCGCGAGCGACACGACGGACACCGTTGATTCAGACGCGGAAACGGCAGCGCACAAACCAGCACCCGCCAAAAAGAGAGTCCAACGGGAAACGGACATCGGCGAATCTCCTTGTGATTAAAACACGATGGCAACGTCGTCGCCCAGGGCTTTGCGAACGCGGGCCATTTCAGCTTCGGACAATTGGCATCCGACCAGCTGCAACTGCTCCAACGTCCGCCAGCCCGACAAATCGTCCGGCAGTTTCGTGATTGGACATCCCGAGAAGGAAACGGCTTTCAGCTTCGGCAGGGTCGTCAACCAATCCGGCACAACCTTGATCGGATTACGGTCGAACGCGACATCCTCCAGCAGCGGCCAGTCTTTCACGACTTCGGGCACGGCCGCCAACTTGTTGCCGCGCAAATAGATCCGCTGGAGGCGCGTCAACGCCTTCAATTCCGACGGGAGGCTTTCGAGGGCGTTGTCGTTCAGACGCAGCCAGCGGAGGTTCGCCGCGCCCGCGAGCGACGGCGATACGGCGGTGATTTTGTTGCCGTCGAGGTTGAGGTAGACGAGATTCGGCAGTTTGGCCACGCCGTCGGGAATGCGGTCGAGTTCATTGCGCACGAGATAGAGGTGCTGCAGCGACGCCAGCCCGAATACGCTTTCCGGGACGTTCGTCAATTTCAGTTCCGACAAATCCAACTGCTGCAGATTCGGCAGATTGGCAAGATCGGCGGACGTCACCTTTTCGGCACTGCCGCGCAGATAGAGCCGCACGACGTCGGCACGGTTCGTGGCGGCCAACGCCTTCAGCGACGTCACGGGCGTAGCATCCGCCGGCTTGCCGTGATTCTCGAAACATCCGGCCAGCGCCAAACACGCCGCCACACAGGAAAGCGAAATCAGATTGTTCATAGGTGGTATTATAACATAATCAGGATTTTCAAAACGCGAACGACGTGGCAAACGCGCCCAACCGTCGAACGCACCGATTTCATTCGCACACCGCGTCAACGGCCGCGACGATTGCGGCCGGATCGGCCATGCGGCCGACACCCGTCGTCCCACACGCGAGGTCGCCGTCGCCCATCTCCACGAACGCCACGCCGCGCGCCTTGAGCGTTTGAAAATTGGCCTGCGTCGCGGCGTTCAGATACATGCCCGTGTTCATCGCGGGCGCGACGACGATCGGCGCACGAACCGCAAGCGCCACGGAACTCAGCAGATCGTCCGCGAGCCCCTGCGCCATCTTCGCGAGAATGTTCGCCGTCGCGGGCGCGATTACGAGGACGTCCGCCGCCTCGGCCAACGAGATGTGTTCCGGCTTCCACGCAAGCGGGTCGGCGAACATTTCGTTCTGCACGGGATTGCGGCTGAGCGTCCGAAACGTGAGCGGCGTGATAAACGCCTTCGCATGATCCGTCATGATCACGTGGACGTCGTCGCCCTTCTTGACGAACAGGCGGACGAGCTCGCACGCCTTGTAGGCGGCGATGGATCCCGTCACGCCGAGTACGACCGTCCGCGCCACGGCGTTACAGTCCTTCCGCTACGCGGCGCAGACGCGCCACCGTCTTGTCGCGCCCCAGCAGTTCGCACGTCTCGAAAAGGCCGATGCCCTCGCCGCGCCCCGTGATCGCCACGCGAATCGGATGAACCCACGGCCCCATGCCCTGGCCCTGCGAGAGTTCCTTGACCATCGCCTCGCCGGCGGCGGCCGTGAACGGCTCCAGTTTCGCAAAACGGTCGGCAAGGTCGAGCAGCACGTCCTTCACGCCATCCTTCTTCAGACGCTTCGCCACGGCCTTCTCGTCGAACGGATAGTCATCCGTGAAGAAATAGGCGCAGTTGCCGGGAATGTCGTTCCAGAACTTCGTGCGAATCTGGAGCTGGTCGACGAGCAGATCGAGATTGAAGACCGCCGGAATCGCCAACCCCGCCGCCGCGACACGCGCAAGCAGTTCGGCACGATACTGGTCTTTCGGCGCACGGTGGATGTACTCGCCATTCATCCATTGGAGTTTCTTGATGTCGAACTTCGCGGCCGTGACGTGGACTTTTTCGATGTCGAAGAGGTCGACCATCTCCTGTCGCGTCAACACTTCGCGTTCATCGCCCGGATTCCAGCCGAGCAGGAGCAAATAGTTGAACAGCGCCTCCGGCAGATAGCCGTTCTCGCGGAATTCGCCCACGAACGCCGCGCCGTCGCGTTTCGAATAGGGCTTGCCCTGGGCGTTGACGATCATGGAGAGATGACCGTAGCGCGGCGCGGGGGCGCCAAGCGCCTTGAAAAGTTCGAGGTGCTTGAACGTGTTCTCCACATGGTCGTCGCCACGGATGACGTGCGTAATGCCCTGATCGATGTCGTCCACCACGTTCGCAAGATGGAAGATCGGCGAACCGTCGGAGCGGACGATAGCGAAATCGGGAACGTCTTCGGCCTTCTTCTCCATGTGTCCCTTCACAAGGTCGTCGAACGCGAGAACGCCCTCTTTTGGCATCCGGAACATCACCACCTCGCCGGTCTTACCGTCGCGAGACGTGCGTTCGCATTTGTAGGCACGACCGTCGGCCAGCAGCTTCTCCACGCATTCAAGATGACGCGGGAGGTTCTTCGTCTGGTACACGACCGACTCGTCGTAGTCGAGACCGAGCCACTCCATGCAGTCGAAGAGCGCTCGGATGGCCTCCGGCGTGGAACGTTCGAGGTCAGTATCCTCGACGCGCAGCAGGAACTTGCCGCCCGTGTGACGCGCATAGAGCCAGTTGTAGATGGCGGCGCGAATATTGCCGATATGCACCTTCCCCGTCGGCGACGGGGCGAAACGTACGCGAATGTCTGACATAGCGAGGCGTATTATA